>JAIMBU010000273.1 GCA_023511325.1 Gorillibacterium sp. | reverse complement strand
GGAGCCAACCATGGTAGTTTTCCAGCTTCTTCAGACATTTCAATCGCAGGTGCAAGTAAAGACCAAAAGCTTGCTGCAATCATAACTCCAGCAGCAAATCCTAACATTGAATCAAGAACTTTACGGTTAATTGTTTTGAAAAAGAACACCAATCCAGCTCCTAGTGCTGTAACAAACCATGTAAAACCTGTAGCTATTAATGCCTGCATAACAGGACTAAAATCTTTAAAAAAAACCATTTATTAACCCCCAGTGCATGTTTTACAACTATTCTACCACTGTTAAACTACAGAGAAACAAGTTTCTTTACTCTCTAATTAAAAACAGATATATCATTTTTTTGAAGTTTAACAGTTTTGAATTCTTCATTATTTCATGTTTTCTTTCTAATTAGCGTACTTTCTCAAAGTTACTTTACAAATATGTTTACCCTTACAATATAAAAAAGCACTTTTATACCAAACTCGCTTTAAGTTTCAGTATAAAAGCGTCTCCATATTCTTATTAATCCTTTGAATTCAAGGCTTTCAGCGTTTTCCTTTCTAGCTTAACTACGCACTCCACATGCCCTGCACTACTTTTTATCAACCTGCAAAAGCGTGATCGCTTTGATCTGAAAAGTATCCTTAACCGCTTCCTCCGAAATAACATTCAGCTTCAGCAAACTCGCAACCTTAGAAGCATCCGTCTTCGATAACAGGCGCCACACCTCAGGATCAGGCAACGCATCGTAAAGCTTCTTATCATCGTAATCCTTGCGCTCTTGGTGAACCAGCTTCACTTTATAGCTACCGAACTCTAGCTCATTTACTCCCTGCTCCGCGCAATAAGTAGTAATTGCACCTCGCAGTTCGCTTAACTCCTGCTCGATTTCCTTGTGCTTTTGCTTAAGCTGATAGTAGCGTTTGACCTTTTGCTCCATGGGTCACACTCCTCTTTTTGTACATCCATATGCAGAGAAGTGTGATTTAGGACAACTATTCTTCTAGAATCAGCGGTGACTCATCAACATCGTTAAGATTATTGAGCCCAGAGGGCACCTGTCCATCATTCAAATACTGAACGTTGAACAGTCGGGCATAGGAGCCGTCCAGCTCCATTAGTTCAGCATGGGTACCTTTCTCGGTAATCTGCCCATACTCAATCACGACGATCTGATCGGCATGGGTAATGGTCGACAAGCGGTGGGCAACAATAATCGTTGTCCGTCCTTGAGTTAAAGACTCCAACGACTCCTGAATCAGATGCTCTGACTCCAGGTCAAGGGCTGAGGTAGCTTCATCGAGAATAAGGATACGCGGATTCTTCAGAAACACGCGGGCAATAGCCACCCGCTGCTTCTGTCCACCCGAAAGCTTAACTCCCCGCTCACCGATCTCGGTGTCATAACCGCTCGGCAAGCTTTTGATAAAGTCATCGGCATTAGCTGCTTGTGCTGCTCGGATGACCTCATCGTCGGTAGCCTGCGGATTTCCCAGCAGGATATTGTCTTTGACACTACCGCTAAACAGCGTATTATCCTGCAAAACCATACCGATTCGTTCACGTAAGCTGCGAATGGTCACATCGCGGATATCCATTCCGTCGATCCGAATGCTACCCTCCTGAACATCATAGAACCGGGGAATCAGACCAATCAGCGAGGACTTCCCGCCACCGCTCATCCCGACCAAGGCGATAGTTTCACCTGGATGAATCGTCAGATTGAGCTTGCTTAATACCCAATCAGTGGAGGCATCATAGCGAAAGCTAACATTTTCAAAAACGACCTCGCCTGCCATCCGCGAAATCGGCTGCGCCGTGGGTAAGTCAACAATGTCATAAGGCTCATCCATCAGCTCCATCACCCGATCCAGCGATGCGCTAGCCTGAGTCAGCTCCGTTGAGGAATTGACCAGCCGGCGAAGTGGACTGTACAATCGCTCAAGATAGGCAAAAAAAGCAACAAATGTACCCAAGGTCATATGACCGAGAATGACCTGATAACCTCCATAACCAATCACCAGAAGTGGCGCGATGTCCGTTAAAGTGTTAATAATCGAATTGGTCAGCGCGTTCCAACGAGTTAATGCCAAAGCGCGATCAAGATAACGGCCATTACGGCGGCCAAACTGTCCACTTTCATGTTCCTCCAGAGCAAAGCTTTTGATCACAGGCATACCATTGACATGCTCATAGAGATAACCCTGCATTTCGGCCAGCGCTTGGGAGCGTGACTTCGTGAGCATGCGCAGGCGTTTGTAAAGTGTTTTTACCGAGACCGCATAAAATGGGAAAATAGCGATAGCCACGAGCGTCAAACCAAAATCCATCTGGAACATGAACGCGGCTGCGATCACAAGCGTGAACATATCGAGCCAGATGTTCATCATCCCGGTTTCTACCAGGCTTTTCGTCTGCTCGGCATCGTTGATCATCCGTGAGATGACTTCACCCGTTTTATGATTATGATAATAACGTAAGGAAAGCTTCTGAATATGTCCATACAAATGAGCCCGCAGATCATAGAGAATCTTACTTGTCGTTTGCTGGGCAAAATACTGGCGGTAATACTCCACAGGAGCGCGAACGATGACAAACAGGACAAAAGCTCCGGCCAACATCCGCAGTAGCAGCTGAATTCTTTCCGCCGTGGGCAAGGTGCCAGTCAATAGGTTGTCCACTGCATATTTCATGATCAGCGGGAGGGTCAGTGGAATACCAAACTTCACCATACCGATCAGAACCGTTATCGTCACAAGCTTCCAATACGGCTTAACAAAAACCAGATAAGAACGGAAGGAAGATTTCTTCTTTATCTTTAGATCAATATCTTGCTTCATCCTAATCCACGCGGATTGCAGACCATAAGTATACCAACGCCTCTCTTACAGTTAAGAAGTGATTTCTCCCTTGCGAATTTGTTCGGCTAGCCTGCGTCCCGTCGGCGTTTGCGCCAGACCACCCTGTGCTGTCTCGCGATGCTCATTTGGCATCTTCGAGCCCACCTCCAGCATCACACCAATCACCTCATCCGAGGGAATGATGCTTCGCACGCCAGCAAGTGCCATATCTGCCGCAGCAAGAGCATTGACTGCCCCCAGACCATTGCGGATAATGCAGGGAATCTCAACAAGCCCGGCGACGGGATCACAGATAAGTCCCAGTGTATTCTTCAGGGCAATGCCAACCGCATGTACCGCTTGAGCAGCTGAACCACCACGCAGTTCAACAAGGGCACCTGCTGCCATGCCGATGGCGGAGCCAACCTCTGCCTGACAGCCACCTTCGGCACCAGAAATAAAGGAATGATTGGCGATGACATAGCCAATCGCGCCAGCGGCAAATAATCCTTCAACCAAATGGCTGTCCTCCCAGCCAAACCGTTCTTGTGAGCTGACAAACACGCCAGGGATAATTCCGCACGAGCCCGCCGTTGGTGTGGCCACTATACGTCCCATTGAGGCATTTACCTCGGAAACAGCAAGCGCATAAGCCATCGCTTTACCGGCCCAGCCATCCAGTGAGGATTCCCCGCGTGCTACGTGTGTAGCCACTCGTTTTGCATCTCCGCCGGTGAGTCCGCTGCGTGAAACAACCTCCTGTGTAAGGCCACGTTCAACAGCCTCTTTCATCACGCGATAATAGCTCGCCATCTCCTCGACGATCTTTTCCGCGGATTGCCCGCTTTCATGTGCCTGTTCTTGAATCATTAGTTTACCAATTGTCGTGGCTTCTGCTTGGCAGAGCGCACTAAGCTCGGCAAGTGTAGAAAATCGCATAGATCTGTCAGCTCCCTGAGGTTAAGTCCAGTAATAGGACGTCTGTAATATATTGCAATTGACGAATTTTCTCAAACAAAGAATCCTGCGGGTGCCGATCGATTTCCAATACCGTCATTGCCTCACCATTCCGCGATTTGCGGTCCACATTCATAAAACCGATATTGAGCCCGACGTCGCTGATGGCTTTGGTCAAGGAGGCAAGCACACCGATGCGGTCCTCGTGAGTAATCACAAGCGTTGGGTACAAGCCAGAGCAATGGACATCAAAACCATTCATCATGTGCACCTCGACGTTACCGCCACCTATTGAAGCTCCGGCCAAGCTAGCAGCAGCGTCACCACTCCACATTTCAAGCTTAACAAAATTCGGATGCGGACAGACACCCGCCCCTTCTTTAAAGGTAACCGTCATCCCGGCCTGCACCGCATTTTGATAAGCATTCGGCAACCTTGCATCATCGGGGGTGAAATCAAGCAGTCCACCCGTCAGCGCAAGATCCGTACCATGCCCTTTATAGGTTTCGGCAAAAGAGCCGTATAATGTAATCAGCACCCGCTCCGGTTGTTCTTTTAACAACTGGCGAGCGAGCCGCCCTAATCTTGCCGCACCTGCTGTATGTGAGCTTGAAGGTCCGACCATAACGGGACCAATAATCGAAAATACATCTTTAAAACGCAAAATTGCGCCTCCCTGTATCCTTAATGTACCTTAGCAAATGATTTTTCTAGCTTACCGCTACGCTAATCAACGTCATTCAACGTCATTTAATTAAAACAATACATCATTTAATGTCATTCAATGTCATTCAACGTCATTCAAACCAAATCTGTACGCTCCATTGTAGTCCAAAATCCGCGAAGCATACAAGTCAATCGTTTGCTAAGCGAGCGCAGATTTGCGATAATTCACTAAAAACATTCATTTTATAAAGATAAGCGCCTAAGTGGCGTCCTTGGATGCACGTTCGTTTACCGAGGCGGCAGCAGAATCCACTATTAAATAAGTTTTTCACATTCTGATAGAGTAGAAATGAGGGTTGATCACTATGTCGATGATTCAAGAAAAATCACCTAAACTGGCATTTATCGGCTCGTATGCTGAGACGTCTGAGCCAGGCGTTTACGTGTGTCAGTACAACGAATTTACCGGCGAGCTGCAGCTTCTGGATACGGCTTCCGGACTACGAAATCCAACCTTTCTCGATGTGGACGTCGAGACCAATCGGCTTTACGTGCTTATGGATCAGCAAGATGCGAACGGCAAAAGGCAGGGGGCTGCGGCGGCTTATGACGTACGTCCTGACGATGGAGCATTAACCCTTTTGAACAAGGTGGCAACCTTGCCTGCCCCCACCTGCCATCTCAAGCTAGATCATACCCGGCGGTTCTTGGTCTCAGCAAGCTATCACGGCGGGATGATTGGCTTATCCCCCATTCTGGCTGATGGAAGCATCGGGGAATTGCTAGACATTCATCAGCAC
>JAIMBU010000272.1 GCA_023511325.1 Gorillibacterium sp. | reverse complement strand
ACCAACCACTCTGCTGCTTGATTAATCTCATAAATCTTACCCGAAACGTTGGCTGCCGAAGCAGTCTGGAAACTTCCATCTACAATCACCAAATTACCATCCAATTGCCCATCGATCTTTACAGTACCTCCACGAACCATCAGGTTTCCTTCCACATGATTGCCTTTAGGTAAATAAACCATATCATCACCAATGACAAGCTGGTCCAAATTACTCCCGCGAACTGTAAGCTCGGGGTTTTGGTTCCACATGGATAAGAAGCTGCCCAACATAACGAAGAGAAAAACGGATGCGACCGAAATGGCGGGATGACGTCTCGTCCACCGAAACCAGGATTGGCGTTTAGGACGGACTGGCAGACTACTCATAATCCGCTCGGTTAAGCCTTGAGGTGCGGACTCCCAGGTCGTATTCTTGATCAAAGCTTCTGTCATTTCTAACTCGCGGAAATGACGATTGCACTCAGGACAAGAGAGCATGTGCTTCTTTAAGCTAACGGCTTCCACATGATCCAAATCTTTGTCTAAATACTCATGCATATGATGGAGGGCTTCTTCACAATTCATCCGTGAGCCTCTCCTTTCTTCGTGTTCTCTACGTTGTACATACGTCTGTCGGAGCGTAATGTTTCAAAAGATTTTTCCGCCGTATTCGGATTGCAGTTTTTTTCGTAAAAACTCCCGTCCCCGGTGCACTCTGGTCTTCACTGTCGTCACTGGCATATCCAAAACATCGCCAATTTCCTGGAGTGACATATCCTGGAGATAACGAAGAATAACCACAGACTTATATTTCTCTGGCAAGGTGTTAATCGCTTTACGGATGTGCTCTTGAGTTTCTGTAAGCATGGTCTCCTCTTCAGGTGTCGGTTGCTCACTTGGAAGTAGGGAGTACCAATCTGCTCCTTCGCCGTCTGGCATCTCCGCATCCAGAGAATAGCTGGCTTTGCGTTTACGCAGACGATCAATACATAAGTTCGTTGCAATACGATAGATCCAGGTAGAAAACTTCTGATTTTCATCGTAGCGGTCAAGGTTGGTATATACGCGTAAAAAAGTCTCCTGCACGATATCTTCCGCTTCCGAGGGGGATCCCAGCATGCGATAACCAAGATGAAACATCTTATCCTTATACAGATCGACTAGACCAGCAAAAGCGGCCCTGTCCCCACTTCGAGCCAGCTTGGCAAGCCGCGTCTCCATATCCTTCAATGGCATTCCTCCGGTGCTCAAGTTTCTCTCCCCATTATGGTATGACATTTAAAGTCCGTTATACTGCAACTCACGTGTCAACGGACTGCCGTCTTCTTTTCTGACACCAGAATTCCACCAATGATTAGTAGCATTCCCGCCCACTGCATGAGTGAAATCTGTTCACCAAGAAGTAGAAAAGCTGTTATCATAGCAACTGGAAGCTCCACAGCACCCAGCATGGCAGAGAGTGAGCTCCCCACTTTGGGAATACCAATGTTAAAAAAAACAGTTGGTAATACTTGACCTAGAAATCCGAGTAAAAGCCCCCAGAGAATAAGTGTACCTCCACCAGCCTGAAATAAAAAGTCAGGTGGCTGCAAAATATAAATAATTGGCAAAGCTGCCGTTAACATGAATGCCGATTTCATCAGTGGATGAAGCGTCGTTTCAATGCGCCCTGTAAAAAACAACAAGAAGCTATAAGAAACACCTGCAGCAAGTCCAAAGGCAACTCCTTTAAAGCTTATATTCGCAAGTCCTACACTAGAGATCCCCACAGCGAGCAAGGTTCCCAACAGGATGATCGCGATTGCGATCCATTGCCAGCGACTTGGTAAACGCTTCTTCGACCAAGCATCCAGGAGAACGGTTATCCACGTAAATTGAAACAATAGAACAATGGATAAGGTAGCATCTAGCTCCGTGAGTGCAGCATTCAAAAAAAGATTTGTTAGCGCAAGCCCAATAACTCCATTTATCGCAAGCTTTATCCATGGCCCGCGAAATGGATTAGACCAGGTTGCTGGCAGTACAGCGACGAGCAGCCAGACAAGCACAGTCCCCATCGTCATTTGGCTTGTTGTAATCTGCATGCCCTGCCATCCATCACGATAGGCAAGTTTAATCGTTGGAGATAGTAAACCATAGCTGGCGGCTCCAAGCAGGATCAGCATGATGTTAATCCAGCGTTTATTCATGAAAACAGGAAACATCCTTTCTGTAGACGCAAATACAAATGATCGGATGGAGTCAAAAAGAGAGCCGGGCAGCTAGCGAAATGCGCCCGACTCCTACCAATTTATCCACGTATATCGGTTATCAGCCCGTATTGCGCAGTCCCGCAGCAATTCCATTAATAGTTAGCAGGACCTCTCGCAACAGCATAGCATCGTCACCGTCGGCCTCACGAATGCTGCGTAACTCCTTGAGCAACTCCACCTGGAAATAACTCAGAGGATCCACGTAAGGATTTCGCAAGCGAATCGATTCCTGAAGAATCGGAACATTATCAAGAATTTCCTTTTGTCCAGTTATCTGCAGGATGAGCGACGACGTCAGTTGGTATTCACTCTGGATCAGTTGATAAATGCGTTCGGCCATTTGACCGTCACGTACCATTCTACCATATTCTCTGGCAATTGTAAGATCAGCTTTTGCAAGTGCCATCTGTACATTGTCAATTGCGGAGCGGAAGAAGGCCCAATGTGCATACATCTGTTGTAGTACCCGCATATTCTGCGGTTTGTTTCGATAGAACGACTGCAATCCCGTACCAGCTGCATACCACGCCGGTAACAGATAACGCGTTTGTGTCCAGGAGAATACCCAAGGAATCGCACGTAAATCCTCAAATTTATCACTGTTCTTCCGTTTGCTCGGACGAGAACCAATGTTCAGCTCGCCGATTTCTGGAAGTGGCGTACATTCTTTAAAGAAGGTCATGAAATCCTCATCACGGAAAATCAAATCCTGATACTTCGTCAATGATTCCTTCGATATGTCCTCCATGAGCGATTCCCATTTGTGCACTTGAATGTCTCTTTGGGGATTTCTTGCCGCAGTTGCTGCTGTGATTAGTGCCCACGTTGCCTGCTCTAGGCTTCTGTAGGCGATCCCCTTCACGGCGTAGCGTTGAGATAGAACCTCTCCCTGCTCCGTGATCTTAATACCTGCCCCTAAGGTATGTGGCGGCTGAGCGAGGATGCTGCGATTTAATGGCATACCTCCACGTCCTAGTGCTCCGCCCCGACCATGGAAAAACTTTAGACGAACGTTATGTTTTATTCCAATTTCTGTGATTTTCTCTAAAGCTACTTTCAGCTCCCAATTGGCTGTTAATACCCCGCCATCCTTGTTGCTATCTGAGTAACCCAGCATGATCTCCTGCACCTGGTTTAAGCTCTGCAAGCTGTCCCGATAAGCAGGAATAGCAAAGAGTTTATCCATAATACCCGGTGCTGCATTTAGGTCCTCGATCGTTTCGAATAGTGGCACAGGCTGAAGTGTACAGACAATACTACCATCCTCTTCTCGGCGATACAGTCCAAACTCCTTACAGAACAATGTAACCTCTAAGATGTCGCTGGTATCATTAGCCATGCTGATCAGATAGCTATTGAGGCAGCTACGGCCAAATTCGCGTTGTGCCTTCAGAGCTATTTTATAAACGTTATGACATTCCTCAGTTCCTTCTGTGTACTCAATATAAGGTGAGGTAAGCGGACGTGGATCCTCTAGCAACTTGGTTAGCAGCTTAACCTTCTCTTTCTCGGAGAGAGCAGAGTATTGCTCGTTAATTCCCATCTTAGCCAATGTTTCCGTCATCGCAAGCTCATGCTCCTTGCTGTGTTGACGAATATCAAGTGCAGCCATATGGAAACCGAAAAGCTCTGCTTGTCGGATCAGCTTCTTTGTGTACATATCAGCAACAAAACCAGCAAAATGCTCGCGAAGGCTGCTGTCCATTATTTTAAGATCATTAAGAAACTCTTCTACGGAGTTATACTTGACTTCATTCTCCGTAATCCCCGATTTGTGCGTATTATGCAGCTTCTCCAACATGTAGACAATTTTGACACGATAGGGTTCAGATTCATTGCGCCATGGCTCCATATGCCGTAGGGTAATGTTCTGTCTATCTTGCTCTACCGATTCCAATAGCGTGGAACTGATCGTAACAATATTGGTGTTGAAGCTCATGTGACCCAACAGAGCATCCAAAGCATGCTCATATTTACGGAGAGCCATTTCCCGATGCATCTCGAGCGCGGTCCAAGTAATGTCCGAGGTGACAGAGGGATTACCATCCCTGTCTCCACCAATCCAACTACCGAAGAGTAAAAACTTAGGTACATGCCAGCTGCGATCTGGATAATATTTATCTAAACACCGTTCTAGTTCACCATAAACCTCAGGAATAACTTCAAACAACGTCTCATCGAAGTAATATAGACCATTCCTTACCTCATCCAGCACGGTAGGCTTGCGATCACGGAGCTCATCCGTCTGCCAAAGGGTAAGAATTTCACTCATTAATTGATCACGCAGATGTTCCCGTTCCCGAAAGGTTAGCATGGGATTATCATAGTGCATGACATCTTGCGAAATACGTTGGTGAATATCAAGTACCGCTTGTCTTGTCGCTTCTGTTGGATGCGCAGTAATAAACAGTTCTAGTGAAATGCCATCGAGAATGGAAGCAACCTCTTCGACAGCTGTTCCCTGCTGCTTCAGTTCCTTGACAATACTTTCAATCGAACCTGGCTGGATGGATTCCCCCGCCGTTCGGTCATAATCCCGCTTGCGGCGAATCCGATGGTTCTGTTCAGCAATATTGATAAGTTGAAAATAGATGGCGAATGCCCGGATGACTTGATGCCGAATCTCCGGCGACAAGAATTGAATGGTGTCCTTAAATTCCTTGTAGAGTTCTTGGTTGAAGCTGGCACGTAGTGACTTGCTCAGTTCTCTAATTTTCTCAACAACAGTTAATAGCTCTTTCCCGCCTTGGTGCAGAAGAACATCTCCCAGAATATTTCCGAGGAACCGGACGTCTCTGCGGAGCAAATTATTCGTTGCACTTTTACCCAGCATGTTCACCTCAGACATTATCTCACCCAATCCCTATCACTTCTTTATCCTGCACAAATAAAGCGTGCCGGATTGCATATTTGATTTAGTTTATCACAAAGTGCAGATAAGAAAAAACATTTCTTTTTTACCAAACAAAAAATATTCTTTATCACTAAATGGATTTTAACCCAACCATTCACCTTCACTATAAGAT
>JAIMBU010000271.1 GCA_023511325.1 Gorillibacterium sp. | reverse complement strand
ATCCATAGTCGATTAGATCGTAGTCGGCCGCTGGTGGTGGCCCAACCAGCGGTGATTGCTTCCAGTAATGAGGCCAAGCGACCTTTCTCGGTTTAGCAGGATCGAAGTGAGGTCCGAGCATATTCTTGAAGTTGCCTGATACCCGAACATCGATCAGATTGTTTGCATCTGGAGCAATATAGGGTGTGAGGTCCAACTCATTACACCGATCCAGACCAATCAGTCCTGCGGTCACCCCATTAACCGTTATCGCAGCAACCGTACCTGCCCAATCAGGTAAAATTAATCTTGCCCGGCTGATGGCGGAATCCATCCACACGGTTTTGCTATACGACATAGCTGAGCCGTAGAATGGATATCCCTGCTCACGCCATGATCCCACACCAAGAGGACGACGACTACCAATCACCCATTGCTGATCTACCTCCTCTATGGCAAAATCACCTGTTACAAACACAGGCTCGATCTCCATAAATATCGAGAAGGGTTTCCCCGCTAGGGTAATCACATTATCTCCTTCGCGGATTGCGGCTTGAATAGAGGCTTCCCCCATCCGATGATCAAGCCAGCATGTTCCCGGCTCCACACAAATCGGTATTCCGTTTACACGAATCCGGTACAATTCAGGCCGCTCCACGATCACACCAATGGAGGATGGTACCTCACCTGGACGGACCCAAAAGCGATAATCCACCGTAATCCCCGTCCGTTCATCGAACGTTTCATTCCGCTCGAGGTAACGTCTCTTGAATTGTACGCCATTATCCCACGGATTCATCGAAAAACCGTGATGCTCAAAAGCCATTCGGTTGGCTTGAGCTGTGTACACACCCTTATATATCTTCGTGCCAACCGTTAGATCGCAATAGAGGATAGGCAGCAGATTGCCCTTCTCCGCCATAACGGCACAATCTCCACCGGATAGAAGAACCTTGCGACTTCCCAACTGAGCGTTATCCACAATCGATGACAAAAGATTGGTGTCTGCCGCAGCTTGCGAGGCATATATCCGTAGTAGCAAAGAACCGGAAGCCTTTAGTTGAACAGGAATGTCTAGTCTACCATTCGCAGCGGCGCCTGATAGCGGATTGACGGTACCCTGCACAGGATCCCAGATTTCGCCACAGCCTCCTTTTACATGGAGCACGTCTTCAATATCCTCAGGCGTACTGTTTACGAAGAAGAAAAGGGTGCTCCCGTCCTCTAGCTCCCGATGCAAATAAGCTATCCGATGTCGTTCCATCGTGCCCGAACCCCATTCCACTCGCGGGGTCAAATGCTTGCGCAGCTCTGCATCCAATACGTTAAAATGATCGACGGATACCCAGCTATCCTGCCCAGTCAACTCTTTTGGATTCCATAACATGCCATCCTTGCGCTGCAATCCCTCACCGTCCCAGGAAAGGACAGTACCGCCTTGTTCCATGTAGCGTCGGAGGAGTTCCACGGTCGGGCTCCTCATCCCTAGCATAGCTGGGGGAACAATGACAATCGTGTAGCTTCGTTTCCCTACCGTAAGCTGGCCATTCTCCATCCTCCCATGCCGCTCCAGAATGAATTCGTCGCCCCAGTCATAGTCCCAACTCGAGTCGCTAAGCCGCTGGGCCAGTTCCCTCGTCTGTTCAACACCATGAAGATAACCACGATTATCAAGCAGATCGCTCGGAGCGAACATGTAGGAACTGGTCGTCGGATTAAGCATCAGAATCCGATTTCGTGTCTTCCCCTGGGAGAGCAGAAAGGATAGCCTAGAGAAGTAAGCATTCAGCGTCTTAAATTCCTCCCACCAAGGTTGGCGCCAGTCAAAGGACTGCGGATGATCCCGCTTACGCGACCCAGTGATCGTGTAATAGGTCAAGTGTGGATTAAGAAAATTAATCCCGTGAACAAATAACCAATCGCCCGTTCGCTTATAATCCTCGAAGGAGGAATCCCATCCGCCTGCACCAAATGCCTCACACAGCACGCGCTCTCGGTCGAACTGGTTAGCGGCACTCTGTGCCTCATGAATGCCGATGAGCAGCTGTGTGGACTTCTCGTTGTACCCTTCGGCAGTTGCATACTCAACCCGCAGCATCCGGGCTGTCAGCACATCGACACCTGGCCAGTGCATATATTCCTGCATGGACATGACCGATGGCGAGGAACGGTTAAACGGATGTGGCCAATTATGTTCTAGATAATGGCCCGTAAAAGCTAATCCATTCCGCTCGCACCATTCCGAGATCGGTTGGACAGAATTAACGGTCCACAACTGATGAATCGTACTATAAAAATCATAGCGCACCTGCCTTGCATCCTTTGGTAAAGCAGCATGGATCGCATCCCGAAACAGAAAAGGAAGATAATCAAACAGAGAATAGCCATTGCGCTTTTCAAATTCTGCAGCAAACCAGTAGCTAAAGGGGAGGAAGCTGTCCCCATCCTGAAACAGATTGCCTGGTGAAATTTCCGGTTCATCCGTAAAGAGAGCTGGAATTGTCTTG
The DNA here is from genome assembly GCA_023511325.1 of Gorillibacterium sp. Lineage (GTDB taxonomy): Bacteria > Bacillota > Bacilli > Paenibacillales > NBRC-103111 > Gorillibacterium. Next base: position 2,782 of record JAIMBU010000271.1, on the reverse strand, counting down.
CCAAAACGGTCGCCAAATCTGCTCCGATATTGTTCATGCGTCGTTTTCAGGAAAAGCTCCGTTACCTCCGGCCGCATTAAATCCGTATAGGCAAAGCCACCAAGCCAGTTATTGGTTTCTGGTGTTCCTAACTCATACACCCAAAACCGTTCCCCAAGCGTCGGCCACTGGGCCACAGGCAGCATCGTGATATCTTGCACGACCTCCCATGACCCCTGATCAGTGGCACGAATGGCAAAAGCCCGGATCGGATGCCCAGGACGATTCAGCATAGGTGATGATAGATGGGACAATCCCGCTAGATCCGCCTGCAAGTATTCCTTGAAATGGACGCTGTTCGCTAGACAATCGGGTAACTCAGACGGAACATGTCCACCCGCAAAACCCGATGGATAAGAATTCTCATCGTAAATGTACAGCTTGAGCCCCAGCCGCTCCGCTTCATCGAGAGCGTCCTGCCATAAGCCAAACCATTGCTCTGATAAATATTCGGTGACAAGACCCGGGCGCGGATGTACGAATGCACCTCCAAAGCCGCCTGCTGCTAATTCTTGTAGCTGTTCACGGATAACCTCCGTACGGATATCCTCATTCCAGATCCACAAAGGGGCTGGCCGATAGGCACTTGCAGGCTCCTTAAATGATTGATGTTCACTTTGTTTCTGTATATCAGTCATGGTGTTACCCTCCACATTGTTCACTTGACATGCTTATGCCTAAACCTCATCCATGTTCTCCTATCCATTATAGGCACTACCTTAAGCAAACATAATGCGGTAAGCTTCAGCTCATGGGCAGATTTATCATGATATTTGCAACCATCCGATTCGCCAAGATAAGTCTTGCTCATGAACAGGATAGGAAAATCCTACTTTTACCCTTCCCAGGCCATCGCTATCAAGTTAAAATCAGGACTAAGGATTGTTCACCATAGAATGGAGCAATAAGCATGAGAAGAATACATATGCACTTTAGTTTTATCCAGGGATTAGGACTCACTCTAGGGTTAGCTATTGCAGCCAAGTACTTGGCTGCCTTGCCTTTGCTCAGTATCATGGGACAACTCGTATTGGCTATCCTGCTCGGAATACTGTGGCGCTTCGTTATTGGTGTTCCTGAAGGGATTCAACCAGGAATCTCATTTTCCAGCAAAAGACTGCTTAGAGTAGGTATCATCCTGCTCGGCATGCGGCTTAATGTGATGGATATTGTGCAAGCTGGACCGAAGGTGCTACTGATCGTCGTTATTGTGATCACCTTTACTTTGTTTGTCGTCTACGGCATCTCACAATTATTTAACGTGGACAAAAGGCTAGGCATGCTGACAGCTTGCGGCACAGCAATCTGTGGCGCCGCCGCCGTAGTGGCCATCTCCCCACAGATCAAAGCAACGGATGAGGAGACGGCCATAAGCGCTGCTTCGATCGCGATATTGGGCACGCTTTTCACACTCACTTATACGCTCTTATATCCCGTTCTCGGGTTAACAGCGACAGGCTACGGCATCTTCTCTGGAGCGACCCTTCACGAGGTTGCTCATGTCATCGCTGCCGCTTCTCCTGGAGGTCGCGCTGCGATCGATTTGGCTGTAATCGTAAAGCTCACACGGGTCGCCATGCTCGTACCCGTTTCCCTCATCATAGGTGTCTGGGCCAATCGACTGGAACGTCGGGAGCGCAATAAGCTAGGAGGTCAACGCACTGCTCAAGCGTTGGTTCAGCTTGGAAAGCTTGAGGGGCAAGGCCAACCGCCAAGCTCTCCAAAGAACCCCGTGCCGATTCCCTGGTTTATCTTTGGCTTTCTGATCATGAGCGGTGTAAATACGTGGGGAATCCTCTCTTCTTCCCTCGTAAGCCAGATCATCATCATCGCTTATCTGCTGATCGCTATGGCGATGGCAGGGCTCGGACTTAAGGTAGATATCGCTGCATTCCGCCGCCTTGGGTTGAAGTCTTTTACCGCCGGCTTGATCGGCTCTTTACTCCTGTCCCTACTTGGCTTTGGCTTAGTCCACCTGCTTGGCTTGGCTTAAAGCAAGGATAAATCCAGCAGGGGAAAGCCTTTAAGAAGTAATTCTGCAAGACGCTTGAAAGCGATTGCTCAATTTGGAAGCTTGCGTTAACATGAGCTTATCAAGACCTATCCCATCGGAAGGAGCAATCATTTATATGCATGCTTCGCAACGTTTCCCACGTAGCACACCGGAATTACAAGGAATGGCTTCAGGGGCAATATCGAACTTCCTAACAGCAATCCAGCAGCAGGGAATTGAGCTTCACAGTGTGATGGTGGTCCGTCATGGCCATGTTTTGGCTGAAGGCTGGTGGGCACCTTACCAAGCTGGTCGACCTCATCTATTGTTTTCCCTTAGCAAAAGCTTTACCTCAACTGCGATTGGTTTAGCCATTGCCGAAGGCCTGTTGTCTCTTGACGATACCGTCTTATCCTTTTTTCCCGAGGAAGCACCAGCTGAGATTCCGGCCAATCTGGCTACGATGCAGATCCGTCATTTGTTGATGATGGGCACCGGACAGGCTAAGGATACCATGGACGCGCTCAAACAGCATCCGGATGTCAGTTGGGTCAAGAGCTTTTTGCAATGTCCCGTTGAATATGAGCCAGGTACGCATTTTACGTATAATTCCGGAGCAACCTACATGCTTTCCGCCATTTTAAGCAAGGTTACAGGCGCCTCCCTGCTTGAGTACTTAGAACCTCGGCTGTTTAAGCCGCTTGGCATTTTAAATCCCACTTGGGAGTCTTGTCCAAGGGGGATTAATGT
>JAIMBU010000270.1 GCA_023511325.1 Gorillibacterium sp. | reverse complement strand
GCCCAAACAGTCAGTCGGTTCAAGGGGAAAATCCGTCAGTGGGAAATGCCGAACGAACCCGAGATTTTCTCTAAGCCTTATATACCAGAGGAATTCGTCCAATTGCAAAAGGTGGCCTATCTCAACCTGAAGCAGGCGGACCCAGATGCCATGCTGCTCGCTGGCGACCATACCTCAAGCGTACTCAGTGTACTTCCGAAGGAATTGGAGCTCGGTTCCTTTGATTACGCCGATGCCTATTCCTACCATCCGTATGTGTATAACTCCATGCCGGACGGTAATTTGCAGAACCTAATGAATGGAGTTAAAGATTTAGTTAACGCTTATGGAGGCTGGAAGGATTATTACTTAACTGAGGGTGGCTGGCCGACAGCCAAAAGCGGCTACCCATCCGTTTCGGAGGAAACTCAACGAGATTATATCGTTCGCGCTTTCCTGAATTATATGGTTACCGATCAGGTGAAGGCATTCGAATATTATGATTACAAAAACGATGGCACAGACGACCGCTACTACGATATTTTCTGGGGGATCACAGATAATGACGGGAGACCAAAGCTGGCCTATGCTGCTGTCAATCAATTGATGACCACCTTGGATCAAGCCCGGTACAGCGGGACCTGGGAAACGGGGGACCCCAATGTTGCCGTTCAGGTGTTCTTGAATGGGGAGGAGCCCGTTATTACAGCCTGGAAAAAAGTCGATCATAAGGATAATCCGGCTGTTAAACCACCGACAAGCACAATCACGCTTCCTTTTGGTGGAGAGGGACTAACGGTAAGGGATATCAATGGAACTGAAATTCCAGTAACGGTAGTGGACGGAAAACTTCAGCTCAGCGTTTCTGGATCCCCTCTATACGTCACGGGCGCACCTGCCGATTTTGTATTGCAAGCCGCGGCGCAGCTTTTGACCAGTAAGGAGCAAGAGGTGACCGCCAAGCTGGCGCTTACGCGAACTCAGGAGAACGCTTCGCTTGTCGACGGGGATTTGACTGAGATCAACCGTATTTCCTTGCAGCTCCAGACGGGAACCGCTGGTAGAGGTCAGGCTGCTACGCTGGAGCAAGGAATCAAGGACATCTATGGGATCATGGCGCAGATTGCGGGACAGATCAAGGAAGGGTCTATAGAGCAGGCGCATGGTTACGTTGCTCTAGAGGCATTGTATAATCTGGCGGAGAGCGTCTCGACTGCTTTATCCTTCACTCTTGATGGCAGCGGTGTGAACAGCTTGGATTATGCAAGCTCCGTACAAGAAGTGACCGCTGCGTTCAATGCGAAGAAAGGCGACTACAATGTCATGCCCATCTCGACATCGGCGGTGCTCCGCATGAATAGATATGGCAGACTGGCAGAAGCTACTCATACACGGGGCAGCTATGCGGAGAGCTATGCCTATAATTTACTGGCGCGGGAGTTTGCGCTTGCCGCTGGGGCGATTGCTGATTCCGAGCCGGCTAAATTTATCGGGGTGCTGACGAATGTTACGCCTACCCAGATGAACGGAGAGGCTGGACATGTCCAATCGATCAACCTATCCTTCGTCAACAATACGAACATTCCCCAGCCGATCAGGGTTCATTTGAATCTACCAAACGGTTGGGAGTCTGCGCAAGTCGAGCCGGCTGTGACTGAGTTAGTCATCCCTGCACAGGGCATGCTTGATCAACCCTATCAAGTATTCATACCAGAGAATACACGCAAGGGGCGTTATGAAATCGAGTTTGAGATTAAGCAAAATGGTGTGACTTCTGATCAGAAAAAAGTTCAATTGACGGTGGAGGACGGCCTCAGTGTACAAGTCCTTCCCGTTGCTAAAACAATAGAAGATCTGGATGTCATTACCGTGCAATTGACGGGAACGTCATCCTTTGAGAAGACGGGTAAGGTGACCGTTAAAGGTCCAGATGGTGCTTTATTAGAGCCGGTGACCACTAGTACCTTTAACGGATTAAAGCAAGGCGATCAAATTCGACTGGACTTCCATTGGACTTATCATCAGGCGGATCCGTTTAATGAGTATAAGATTGATTTACTTGTGGAAGATACGACTAGCAACAAGGAGATTTTCCACGATTCTGCTCTGCCAATTGACTTTAGTTTTGTTCAGAAGGCTGGCAATATGCTGATTGATGGCGACTTAAGCGAATGGAAGGATGCCTTTCCGATCCATCTTCGCAGAAAGGACCAGAACTCGACCGGATTCCACGACCCCGAGGGTTTGGAGGCAACGGCATATGCCAAGTGGAATAGTGATGGGATGTATTTTGCAGTATCGGTTCAAGATGACGTACACAAGCAATCAGAAAATGCGGCAAATATGTGGAAGAACGACTCTGTGCAGGTTTCGCTGGATCCCTTGAACAATCGAGAAGCCCCATATGGCTCAGATGATGTCGAGTGGGGTTTTGCCTTGGCGGATGACGGCACTCATCTTGTAAATGTTTTCTATTCGGCAGCACCCAATCCGAATGGAGAAATGAGCGGTCAGGTTCCTTTCCAGGCGGTTCGAGATGGAGCAACAGGCAGAACGCTGTATGAATTTCATATACCTGGTGCGTCCGTGAAAGACTTGAGGCCAGAGCTTGGCGGGACCATCGGATTTAACATCGCAATTAATGATGCGGATCTCCAGAACGGCCGAGACAACTTTATTCAGTGGACGCAAGGGACGGCAGATGCAAAGAATACGACTTTATATAGTACCTTTGCCTTTATAGATTACCTCTCGGTGCCCCCTGTTGACGACGGAGAAGATGATGGCGAAATTACACCAACACCGACACCGACACCGACACCAACGTCAACGCCAACACCAACGTCAACGCCAACACCAACTGGAAACGTTGATCAGCCGTTGACGCCTCCAGTAGCAGGAGCTGTCATTGTATTAGCGGACTCGCTCAGGAGCGGTTCCAATGGCATAAGTACGGTAGAAGTATCAACGGATACGACAGAAGTTAAGCTGCCGCCCAATACTGCAGCGCTGCTCGCGGAGAAAAAGCTCGAGGTGAAGACGGATCTGCTGGCTTTTGATATCCCCGCTGATTTGTTCAAGCAATTGGCAAGCCTGCTCCCCGCGGCGGAACTGCCTGACAGCACGATATCGTTGAATTTCGCTCCGATGACACCGTCAGCGGCGAAGAATATCCTCGCCAAAGGGCAACAAGCTTCCAACTCAACACTTAAGCTTGGTAGCGATGTCTACGAATTAAGCCTGACGATCACGACCAATGGTGGTAAAATCGAGAAGCTGACCCAATTCGATCAGCCGATTACGATTCGGTTGAAGGTGGATCCCTCGATGAATCCGAAGTTGACGGGCATTTACTACATCTCCGCTGAAGGGCAGCTTGAATATATCGGCGGAGAATATGCTGCTGATCAAATAACAACGCAAATCCATCACTTCAGTAAATATGCAGTTCTTGAAGTGAAGCGGAATTTCACGGACCTGACCGCCAAGCATTGGGCGTACAGTATAGTCGAAGAGCTGGCAGCAAGGCAAATCATCCAAGGCACGAGCAACACGACGTTCGAGCCTGACCGTTCGATCACACGCGCTGAATTTACGGCGTTGCTAGTGAATGCGTTGAAGCTGAAGCAGCCAGGTGAAATCAAATTTGCCGACGTGCCTACAGACAAATGGTATTCACAGGCGGTATCGATTGCTTATCAAGCTGGAATCGTTGCTGGAAAAAGGGCAACTTTCTTCGATCCAAATGGCCTTATTACCCGAGAAGAAATGGTCATCATGGCGATAAAGGCTTACAAGCTTCAAGGAGGAACTGCTCCAGCTCATTCCAGTGTCCTATTCACCGATGAAGCCAGCATTTCATCTTGGGCTACACAATATGTAAAAGAAGCAGCATCGCTCAAATTGATTCACGGGCGAGCTGAGGACTTGTTCATACCGAAAGGTCTGACAACCCGCGCAGAAGCTACCCAAGTCATTTACAGTTTAATCAACCTGAATTAGTATAATCAAAGGTAGAGGATGCCATCCGCAAGGATGGCGTCCTCTACCTAATCGAGTTATTTGGAGAGGATGGCTATTCGCATACGTAAATGGAAAGGCAATTCCAAATTACTGTCGAGGCTCAGTCTGCCCATTTTTGTATTGATTGTTACCTTTATTGCTCTCTTTGCAACGGCGGCCAGTTACATTCTCATCCGGGTGCAGAACGACCATACCCTCAAGCTGGCGGAGCAATCGATGAAATTTGTTTACCTGAATGTCGGTTACCAATTCGAAACGATGAAGAATGTTGAAGCTTTCATTTCAACAAATCAATCGATCGAGAATTTACTGGAGAATACTTATCAGGAACCGTATGAGGCAATTGACGATCTTTATATGCTCCAGGCTAATCTGCAAAATTTATCTTTGTTGTCCCTGCTAAACGATTTCAGCCTGCATGAGGCCGTAGAACAATTTTATGTGGTATCTGTCGCGCTGGATCCTGGGGGCGGACTATACGCCATGGCGACAGACCATTTCTACCCAGTGACGGGGATCTTCAAATCAGATGACTTGAAGAATCAGGATTGGTTTCGCAGTCTGAGCAACAAGGAACGACAGACGGTATGGTGGGGCCAAAAGACGGATCGACCTAACGGCGCCATGATCTATTCAGCCAAGAATAAGACCAGCCTGAAAGACGGGCGAAGCATCGGTACGGTGATCGTTGGAGCGGATATTAGGAGCATCAAAAGTGTGTTCAGCAACGCTTCAATAGAGAAGGGGTACCATCTGTTGCTGGATGAAAGCAATCGGGTCATCTTCAGCGAACGCTACGATTTTCTCGAATCTGTAGGAGAACTCCCGTTTGTACAGGCAGCGTTGGACTCGAAAGAGTCGGTGATAACGAGAATCGACGGAGAGAACCACCGGGTGATGTCCGAGACATTCGAGAACGGATGGAAGCTGTTAACAGTTGTTCCAGAGAGCCACTTCAATCGATACACCTTAGCAATATCAGCAGTCGGCGCTGCAACTGCCGCGGCTGCCTTGTTGATCGCAGGCTTCTGGCTACGCAGAATTGTCGTGCGGGTAACGGTTCCGATTACGAGGCTAGTAACGGCTATTCAGCGGCCGGAGGTCTTGGCGTTTAAAGAACCACTGCCCTATCAGAACTCAGGAATCTACGAGGTGGATGAGCTCAATCATACGTTTGCCTCTATGCTCGTTACCCTTCATGGGCTAATCGAGAAATCCTTCGCAGAAGAGCTGGAACGACGTGAGCTTCAGCTAGAACTGCTGCATGCGCAGATTAACCCTCAT
>JAIMBU010000269.1 GCA_023511325.1 Gorillibacterium sp. | reverse complement strand
GCTTTGATGCTGCCGGCAGGTGAGATATGGTCTGTGGTAACCGAGTCTGCAAGCTGAGCAAGCACTCTCATCCCCGTGAAGCTGTTGATATCTCCGGGTTCTTCACTTAATCCTGTGAAGAATGGTGGCTCCTGAATGTAGGTGGAGGCATCCTCCCATTCATATAACTCACCCAAAGGGATAGTTAGATCATTCCAACGTTTGTTGGCGGTGAAAATATCCTTGTATTTCTCATGGAACATCGCAGGGGAGACAGAGGCTCGTGTAGCTTCAGCGATTTCCTGCGATGTTGGCCAGATATCCTTCAGGTAAACGGGCGCACCATCTGTACCATAACCTAAGGGATCCTTGGTCAGATCGATATTAACCGTACCTGCTAAAGCATAGGCAACGACCAACGGTGGCGAAGCGAGATAGTTCGCTTTCACATGAGGATGAATCCGACCTTCAAAGTTGCGGTTGCCAGAAAGCACGGATGCCACTGTCATATCATGGTCAATGATCGCTTTCGTTACTTCGTCCGGCAATGGTCCACTGTTACCGATGCATGTGGCACAGCCGTATCCGGCAAGATGAAAGCCAAGCGTCTCTAGTGCATCGAGAAGTCCAGCTTTCTTCAAATATTCTGTTACAACCAAAGATCCTGGTGTTAAGCTACCCTTCACATAGTCGGGTTTCACTAGGCCTCGTTCAACTGCTTTCTTGGCAACGAGACCTGCTCCCAGCATGACGCTTGGGTTGGAGGTATTGGTACAGCTGGTGATCGCAGCGATGACAACAGCGCCAGTCTTTAGGATGCTTGTTCTCCCATGAGGATGGGAAATCTCAATCTCCTGATTGAGCTCTGCATCATTTAGTCCATAGCCACCCTTATCGATTGGGGTACGGATGATGGAGTTAAAGGCTTCCTTCATATTGGTTAGCTCTACCCGGTCCTGTGGGCGTTTGGGGCCAGCTAAACTCGGCACGACCGTGGAGAGATCAAACTCAATATTCTCCGAATATACAGGGTCCTTCATGTCCGGCTCACGGAACATTCCTTGGGCCTTGTAATAAGCTTCAACCAACGTAACCTGTTCCTCACTGCGTCCGGTCGTGCGTAGGTACTTAAGGGTTTCGACGTCCACCGGGAAGAATCCCATGGTCGCCCCATACTCTGGCGCCATGTTAGCCACTGTTGCCCGATCGGAGAGGCTGAGGTTGTCGAGTCCAGGTCCGAAATACTCGACAAACTTGCCGACAACCCCCTTCTTGCGAAGAATTTGGGTTATTGTCAGCGCCAGATCGGTAGCGGTGGAGCCTTCGGGCAAGCTTCCGGTCAGCTTGAACCCAATAACCTCAGGTGTGAGGAAATAAAGCGGTTGACCCAGCATTCCGGCTTCCGCTTCAATTCCACCTACCCCCCAGCCGACAACCCCAAGACCATTGATCATCGTAGTGTGAGAGTCTGTTCCGACGAGGGAATCGGGAAAAACCTCGATGCTTCCATCAATCAACCGAGTAGCTGCAACCGAAGCCAAGTACTCAAGATTAACTTGATGAACAATACCGGTATCCGGGGGAACAGCACGAAAATTATTGAAAGCAGTTTGAGCCCAACGCAGAAACCGATAGCGCTCCTCGTTCCGCTCAAATTCCATTGCTTCGTTGTAGGCAAGCGCTTCTCTGGTACCATATTGATCCACCATCACAGAGTGATCGATGACTAGATCAACAGGGACAAGGGGATTGATCTGCTTTGGATCACCTCCCATTCGACTCATGGTCGAGCGCATCGCAGCCAGATCGGCAACAACCGGGACACCCGTGAAATCCTGCAAGACAATCCGAGCTGGGATAAAAGGAATCTCTTTGGTAGCGTCTCTATTCTCAGCCCAACCTGCGATTTGCTTAACATGCTCGTTCGTAATCGCTTTGCCATCAAACTGGCGGACAGCGGCTTCCAGCAATACTTTAATTGTGAAAGGAAGCTCGCTGATTTTACCAAGACCGAGTTCCTCCAACTTCTGCAGACTGTAATAAACATATTCCTGTCCAGCTGATTTCAACCTACTGCTAACGTTAAAATGATCTTTTCTTGCCATATGCAAAGCCTCCTTGTAGAGATAGGAAAAACCGCAAAAACCTCGAATCGTTTCATTCAGTGAAACACTATTTCAAAATTATCGTCAATTTTAGTATAACGATTTTCAAACCTAACGTAAACCGTTTTTTTGTCTCGATTTCAAGCTTGGGCGAAACATGATTCATCCTTCCGCTACATATAGTATCCCTGAACGGAGGGATATTGTGAACGATTGGAAGACTCTTATCAGTGAGTATGCCGATGCCCGAAATCAGATGGAGGCTCAATATGACCCGGCACTTATCGCTTCCTATATAGAGGATGAACAGTATCATTTTATGCAAAAGGAACGTATGGCACGACTTAATCAACTTCATTATCTGCGAAGAGTGGAGCCCGTCCGACGAGAGCTACGACTTCGTATTCTCCATGCACGTAGAGTTGGTGAGGAGTTGGAGGTTGTCATTGGTCTGCATGGTGGGTTTGAGTACAGGTGTAATGGACAGTTTCATCGGGAAGAGAAGAAAGAAACAGAAACACTTATACTTGCCTCCCGCAGGGGACGATGGTCAATTGCCGCTGTTCATCAATTGGAGCTTGATGGAACGTTAGAGGCAGAGGCATTCGTGAGTGACACTACGGAACAGCCTGTAGCGACGGAAGGGCCGACTCGGATTGGAGCTTTGACCACTTCCTTGGCTGAGGATAGGACAGGACGATTCATTCAGCCCGTTCGTGCAATTCCCTATAATCGCAAGCGTGCTGCTGAGTATGCAGACCGCTATTGGGAGGCTGGGAACCCTGCTTATCTTGAATTTGCTGTGAATTGCTCGAATTATGTGTCACAGTGCATCTTTGCAGGCGGGGCACCGATGAACTATACTAATAAAAGAGGAACTGGCTGGTGGTACCGTGGTAAAAGCGGAAGCCAGGAACTTTGGAGCTACAGTTGGGCTGTTGCTGACAGCCTAAAGCGTTTTCTATCAGGCAGTCGGGCAGGGCTTCAGGCGGATTTGGTGGATTCCCCGCAGCAGTTGGCGGAGGGAGATGTCATTAGCTACAGTTGGAGGGGCAACGGGCATTATGGCCATAGCACTGTGGTCGCTGCAATGGATGGAAATGGCATGCCGCTTGTTAATGCACACACAGTTAGTAGTAAGCACCGCTACTGGGATTATAAAGATTCCTATGCTTGGACAAAGAACACACAATATCGTTTTTTTCATATCAGTGATTCACTTCATTAGCTTGCACATTGCACTCATGATCTAGTATCCAGCATGATTACATAAACAGGAGGCTTCCATGAATAATAAGGTTCGAGTTGGGCTTGTTTACGGAGGACGGTCGGGGGAACACGACGTTTCCTTGCAGACAGCCCTCGCTGTCATTAAGGCATTCAATCATTCCACATATGAAATTCATCCTTTTTATATCGACCGTCAGGGGGGATGGCATTCTGGCTTGGCACTTAGCGGACCCGTTAAGAGCATTGCAGAATTGACCTTTGAAACCGCTATTTCACCTTCATTCGATGAAGATATTGCAGTCACGAAGATAGAGGCCGACAAGCTTCCGATCACTTCTATGTTCAAAAGTGCCAGCGGCGAGCAACGTGGACTTGATGTTGTATTTCCATTATTGCATGGAACATTTGGTGAAGATGGAACGATTCAAGGATTGCTTGAGATGGCAGACATCCCTTATGTGGGTGCTGGTGTTCTGGCATCTGCTGTAGGCATGGACAAGGTGATGATGAAGAAGGTTTTTGCCCAAGAGGGCTTGCCCCAATGTATGTTCCGTTACTTCAACCGCACGCAGTGGGAGAAGGACCAGGTCTTTTTCTTAATGGAGATCGAGATCGCACTTGGTTATCCATGCTTCGTCAAACCTGCTAATCTTGGCTCTAGCGTCGGGATCAGTAAAGCCGAGAACCGAGATGAACTAGTTGAAGCTATCAAGCTGGCATTCAAATATGACCGTAAGGTCATTGTCGAGGAGAATGTAGACGCAAGAGAGATTGAGGTTGCCATTCTTGGTAATGATGATCCCTTGGCATCTGTTGCTGGTGAGATCATTACTTCGAGTAGCTTTTATGACTATAAGGCCAAGTACATCGAGGGTAAATCGGTCATGGTCATTCCTGCTGAGCTTGAGCCAGAGCTCTCTGAGCGAATTCGTGAGCTTGCTGTTCGAGCGTTTAGTGCGATTGACGGGAGTGGTCTTTCTCGAGTGGATTTCTTCGTGGACCGTAAGAACGGTGAGGTTTATATTAACGAGATCAACACGATGCCTGGATTTACACCCTTCAGCATGTACCCCTCATTGTGGAAAGAAACGGGCAAAAGCTATGGAGAACTTTTGGAGAACCTGATCAATCTTGCCTTAGAGCGGAATGCTGATAAGCATAAATTACAATATTCTTTTGAAACCGGTAGGTGATGGAATATGGGGTTTGCCACTGAATTTAACTCGGTATGCAAGTTCAAATTACAGCGTGAGCTAGATGATCTTCTGGAATATGGCATGTGTAAAATGACGAAGACCGGCTTTCGGATCTTTCCCACCGGGCAGAAGGCTATTGCCTACTCACCAGAGAACAAGGCCATCGCCATCGTTCGCATTCTTGTTTCCATTGCTGAAATCGATTTTAAGGGGCAGGAAGTGACAGGGGTGGAGATGGAGATGGTTCGCCTACTAACCGAACGGGAATCTGAAGTCGAGACGACGCTGGCGTATGAAATGTTTTTCCGAGATCAGGAAGCGAAACCTTCGGATCTTTAAAAATCAACCGCGGTTTTAATAGTGAACGCTGATAACTGGGTTTATTGTTCTCCTCATCGGTTGAGTCGTTATGTAATCGTGTGTTAAGTCCGGAATTGGATAGATGGTTAGATGGATGAGCCTATCGAATTCATTATTATGATCTTGGGATCTGAAATTCGGATTAAGCGGACCGTAGGTACGCTATTGATGCCCAAAAGCGGTTGTTTGGCGATCATGCGGACACAGGAGCCGTTATTGTCAAAAAAAATGATGATTTCTACCTGATAAAGGGAAATAAGAGCGCCTGTGTCCTCTCATAGAATTTATGATGGATATCGGCACAAATAAGAGCTTTGGTGTCCGAATGGACTGTAGAAGGTTGGAGAATAACCGGACATTAGGCACAAATCAATTTAAGGTGAATTTTTACTCTCCTTTGGTAAACGCATGGCGTTATAG
>JAIMBU010000268.1 GCA_023511325.1 Gorillibacterium sp. | reverse complement strand
CTTATATACGCTTCGCTCATTTTTGCCGAAAAACGATTAATGCTGCACCTCGATTCATCTATGATCACGAGTTTATTCTTGTGATGGAAGGCAGCGGTGAGGTGGAATCCTCCGGTATCAAAGTAGCCTATAACCCCGGCTCTATCCTGATGATTCCGCCAGGTATCGTCCACAGTATCAAGGAATTTGAAGCAGTAGAATCCCATATCGCTATCCACTTTGACTGGGAGAAGCGGCCGCAGATGAATGATGAGCTGTGGCATTTCATTGAGAAGGAAGCGAAGCAGTCCGAACAGCGGATCGAAAGCCGCTCTATCTGGCTAGATAATGTGGTCGTTCTTCAGGCAGCATCCAAGCAGGCCTTTGCCTTGGCGGATCAGATTAGCATGATATATGGCAACTCGTCACTCTATCGAGATATTTACTTGCAATCCTACTTCCTTCAACTGGTGCTCCAACTGGTGCAAGAGATTCAGTGTGGTGAAATTACGGTTAACGAGCTCTCAGAGCAAGGGCATAAACCTGCCCGAGGTGGCAAGGAACGAACCGATCTGCTGGAAATCATCCGCCAGATTGAAGCGCTGGAGCAGGCGGAGTGCATTATGTCTGCTGAATTTAATGAGATTTGCGGGTCAGCGCATTTCTCGGAGAGCCACTTTCGCAGGTTGTTCAAGGAGCAGATGGATATGAGTCCACAGGCCTTCTTTACCGTTGTGCGGATGAGGAAGGCTGCAAGTCTCTTGCTTCAAACTGCACAATCCATTCAGGAAATAGCTTACCAATGCGGCTATATCGATTCCAAGTATTTCAGTCGAAGCTTCCGCCAACACGAGGGCATGTCACCGCTTGAATATCGGATTATTGTCGCAGGCATGACAGCTATAAGTTCGGCATGGTAATGCTGGTTCCAACATATGCAAGGCCAACAAAGTGATGGCAGCATTTATCTCAAGCGCGTTGTGCACCTACTTGCGCGATTTGTGCACCTATTTGCACGAATTCTCCTCCCGCTCTCCGCTGCATTCCTTGTACCCTGATAACGACTCATAGATCGGTATCACGGAAGGTGGAATAAGCGAGTGCTTACGCTTGAACGTTTAACGGTAGAGGATCAGATTAATCCCCTAGGAATTGATGTAGTAAATCCAAGCTTTAGCTGGAGCTTCGGCCCCACAGAAGCCCGCTCTTTATTTCAGCAAGCGTATCGAATTGTGGTAGGTGTCGATCCTAAACTGCAGGAAGAGGTTGGGGAGATCCTGTGGGATAGTGGCAGATTGGAGTCCCCTGACCAGATTAACATTCTATATCAGGGGCCGACATTGGTCTCCCGCCAGATCTACTATTGGTTCGTCACGGTTTGGAGCTCGGAGGGAAAAGCCGTTGAGAGCACAACCGCCTCTTGGGAGATGGGGTTGCTTAACCCAAGCGATTGGCAGGCGCAATGGATAGGGGCTGACCTGCTGAGTACTAAAGGCTGGGAGCCGGTTGATGGATATGTAAACTCACGTCCCCAGCCGCTTTTTCGTCGAGAAATGACTCTTGATCGTCCTTTTCGTAAAGCGCGTGCCTATATCTGCGGGTTGGGTCAGTTTGAACTGCGGGTAAATGGGGAAAAAGTGGGAGATCATGTTCTGGAGCCTGGTTGGACTCATTACAATATTGGCTGCTTGTACGTGACCCATGATCTAACGGATATGCTTGTACAGGGCGAGAATGCCATTGGAATTATGTTGGGCAACGGCTTCTACAACATTAACGATGAGGATGGCCGTTATATTAAACGCGGCATGCAGCGGAACAAACCGGCCCGTTCTGTCATTCAGGGTGATCCGTCGGTGATCGTTCAAATCGTGTTGGAATACGAGGATGGCGTAACGGAAATTTTATCTAGCAATGAAGAGTGGCAAGCTGCTTCCGGTCCGATTGTTTATTCCTGTATGTACGGCGGAGAAGATTACGATGCAAGAAGAGAACTGCCGGGCTGGGATAAACCTGGCTTCGCTATGGATGACCGCTGGAGTACAGCCGTAATCGTAGAGGGACCGGGTGGAATTCTTTGCGCGGAGCGCACTTCACCGAATAAGGTGATGGCTACAATCCTACCTGTATCCTGGTCGGAACCTGAGCCTGGTATCTATGTGGCCGACCTCGGACAGAATTTCTCCGGCTGGTTCAACCTACAAGTAAGCGGCGGGGTTACAGGCCAGCGAGTCAAGGTAATCCCAGCAGAGCTTATTGATGCCAAAGGAAAAGTCCGGCAGGAGCTTCAGCAGCAGGGAGAAGCCGCGAATACGTTTACCTATACGTTAAAAGGAACGGGAAAAGAATGCTGGCATCCTCGTTTTACTTATACAGGCTACCGGTATATACAGATTGAAGGAGTAATTCCACGCTCTCTTGTGGCAGAGGGTGGCAACGATGGACTTCCGGTACTGGAACAGCTGGAAGGCCAGCTGATCTATCCTGATATTCAGACCATTGGACACTTTGCTTCCTCTAACCCCCTGTGGAACAGAATCCACGAGATCATTAATTGGGCAATTATCAGCAATGTGAAGAGTGTATTTACGGATTGTCCCCACCGCGAGAAGTTAGGCTGGCTGGAACAAACTCATCTGATGGGCCCGGCAGTGCTGTATAATTATGACCTGCCCAACCTCTTACGCAAGTCGGTACGAGACATGTCCCAGTCGCAGCTTCCCACTGGACTGGTTCCAAGCATCAGCCCCGAATATGCGGTATTCGAGGGTGGCTTCCGGGATTCGCCGGAATGGGGCGGCGCTTATGTGTTCGTTCCGTGGTATCTCTATCATTGGAGCAAAGATAGGAGAATTCTAGAGGAGCATTACGAGGGGATGGCTCGTTACGTCAACTACCTGGAGAAATGCTCTCGTGATGGCATTGTGAGCCATGGATTGGGAGATTGGGCTGATGTCGGGCCAAATCCGCCTTTTGCCCAGAATACGCCTATACCGGTAACGGCAACTGCTTATTATTACGCCATGCTGCGAATTCTGGAGCAGGTAGCAACCCTATTAGGTGAATTAGCGGCGGCTACGGAGTTTGCGGAGCAAGCAACGGAGGTGAATACCGCCTTCCACTCACAGTTCTTCCATGAAGCGGACAACCTATACGGAAGCGGCAGCCAAACCTCCAACGCGACCCCAATCTCTCTGGGGATGACTGCGGCGCCACAGATTTCCCATGTGCTCAGTCATATCTGTCGGGATATTGAGGAAAGAGGCTGGCATACAACCAGTGGGGACGTAGGACACCGGCTTGTTCTACAAGCGCTCGCTAATGGCGGACGTTCAGATGTGATTGCAGCCATGCTCAACCAGACAGATGATCCCAGTTATGGGTATCAGGTGCTTCATGGAGCGACGGCTTTGACTGAGCATTGGGACGGACCGACTTCGGGCAAGTCCCAAAACCACTTTATGCTGGGCCATGTTGAAGAATGGTTTTACCGTCACCTGGCAGGAATCGTCCGAGATTATGATGGAAGCGGACCCGAGACAGCCGATCTTCTGATCAAACCTTTCATTGCCAAAGACATCGATTGGGTGATGGCCAGCCATCGATTACCCCAAGGCGAGGTTCACGTGAAATGGCAAAGGGAGGAATCCTGCAGCCTAAGCCTGAAGGTGGTACTTCCTCCTAATGTGCATGCCCTTATCTATGTGCCAATGAGCGAAGGAAGCACCGTTTACGAATCTGGTAAGCCGATTGAAGCAGTAGCAGGTATTGCTTCAGTAGCAGTGAGCGACGGATATCTTGTTGTGCAAGCAGGCTCAGGCAGCTATACCTTCCAGTCGAAGCTAGCTTAGCTCTCGACTAACCTCTTCAACCATCAACCGAATAGAACCCTTATCTACTATTAGGCCAATACCTTCACGAACAGGTTCACCCATTTCAATGAAATAAGGTTCAGGAGATTTAGCCGATTCTAGCTATATAAGCCATAGAAGTGCTATATTGTCTACAAAGAAATTAGTACAGAGCTATGGAGGCTAGTAAATGAAGGACAATATACGTTGGGGCATTATCGGCTGTGGTGATGTAACGGAGATCAAGAGTGGTCCCGCTCTGCAAAAAGCTAACGGATCAGAGCTAGTTGCCGTCATGCGGCGAAATGGATCGCTTGCGGAGGATTATGCCAGAAGGCATGGTGTGCCCCGTTGGTATGACCAAGTAGCTTCATTGATTGCTGACCCCGATGTTGATGCCATCTATGTAGCAACGCCACCCTCTACTCATATGGATTACACATTGGCGGCAGCACAAGCAGGCAAACCCGTTTATGTGGAAAAGCCGATGGGGATGAGCCGTAGAGAATGCGAGCAGATGCTATCCGCTTGCCGGGAGGCAAACATCCCGCTTTATGTTGCCTTTTACCGCAGAGGACTTGCCCGCTTCCAAAAGGTCAAAGAATGGCTCGATTCAGGAGCCATTGGAGAAATTCGCTTTGTTCGCACGCTTCATATGGAGAAACCGACTATAAAAACAAGCGATAGTTATTGGAGAGTAAATCCGACAATTTCAGGTGGCGGCTTGTTTCTCGATGTCGGCAGTCATACGTTAGACCTTCTGGATTATCTACTCGGTCCGATACAAGATGCTAGCGGGCACGCCTCCAATATGGGCAGTCCCTATCAAGCCGAAGATACAGTTTCAGCTCAATACCTATTCGAATCCGGCGTTCATGGTACGGGGTTATGGTGCTTTCATGCTTTTATGGATGAAGAGCATAATGAGATTGTGGGCACTCGAGGCAGCATAACCTTTTCTACCTTTGGAGACAAGCCAATCGTCTTGCGTACAGCAGCAGGCGAGCATGCCGAGCTTATCCCACATCCTGAACACGTCCAACAGCCACTGATTCAAACGATTGTGGATGACCTATTGGGAAAAGGCAAGGCGATCAGCACTGGTGAAACGGCGCTGCGGACGACGCGAGTGATGGAGACGCTGGTGAGTAATTATTACAGATAGACAATATTCTAATGTCATGCAACCAGCATGCAGCCAGCATGCAGCCAGCAGAATCAACAATCATACTGTTTCCTAACGCTGTTGTAGGTGTATCGCCTTTATCGCTTACGGAACTGAGCGACCTTATTTGCAGAAAACGAGGCACTATGAAAATCTAACGGAACTGAGCGCCACTATTTGCTGGGAAAGATCCTGTTTAGGCTCTCATTCCCCCGAATAACGGCGCTCAGTTCCGTCACAATAAGGACAAGCTATTTTGGGGTTAATAACGACGCTCAGTTCCGTTAGAATAAAC
>JAIMBU010000267.1 GCA_023511325.1 Gorillibacterium sp. | reverse complement strand
ATCATCGATTACTGCAAAGAGTACGCCTGCACACCCTATGCCTTCTTTATCTCTATTCTTAAGGTGCTGATATCCAGATATTCAATGCAACCTGATGTGGTAGTAGGCACATTGGTTGAGGGGCGAAACCATACGGATCTGCAATCACTTATTGGAATGTTTGTTAATACGCTGCCTATCCGCAGTACAGTCGATCCAGAGCAGCCATTCAGCGAGTTCGTCCGCACGGTTCAGGATATTGCTATGAATGCTTTTTCCAATAGCGATCTCCCATTTGAGAGAATCAGCCAGCTTGCCGGAGTGAAAAGCGAGGGCAACCGGAATCCGGTATTTGATATCATGTTCTCCTATCAGAATTTGGGTCCCATTATGATGAAGGCGGCGGATGTCCATTTTGAATACCAAGAGCTGCTGACAGATGATTGTAAATTCGATATCAATTTTGAAATTGCCGAACAAGAAGATGGATTCTCATTAATGGTAGAGTATTCGACAGAGCTGTATCTGCAAGACACGATTGATTCACTGATCCGGCATTTTGAGGTTATGCTGCATTCGGCTCTAACTGATCCGAAATTGCCCTGCGGCGAAATAGAAATCCTCACAACGGCTGAGAAGAACCAGCTCTTGTTTGATTTTAATGATACAGCAGTGGCAATACCCAAGGACAAGCTGATTATTGATTTGTTTGAGGAACAAGCCGCTAAATATCCGGAGAAAACGGCTGTCGTCTTCGGAGATGAGATTACCACCTATAAAGAGCTGAATGCACGAGCTACTAAAGCTGCCTATCAATTGAGCCTCAGAGGAATCAGACAAGGAGATATCGTTGCCGTATCGCTGGAGCGAAGCACAAATCTGATCACAGCTATTCTGGGCATCCTGAAATGCGGCGCAGCCTTCCTTCCGCTTACAGATGATTATCCGGAAGAACGCAAACAATTCGTGGCAGCAGACAGTCAGGCCAAGATATTCATCACGGAGCGTGTTTCAGAGATTTTTACAGTGAACGGCTGTGGACAAGTTACGGTGGACGAGCTGCTGGAAGACACGGAAACAGCATCATGTCCGGTATTGCAGAAAGACCCTTTCGGGCAGTTATGTTACTGCATATATACATCAGGCTCTACCGGTACCCCCAAAGGGGTGAAAATAACGAATGGCAATCTGCTGAATTACTTGGCCTATTGCCAAAAGGAGTATGTGAACGGCGATCCGGTTATGCCTTTGTTCAGCAACATCGCGTTTGATTTAACTATGACTTCCCTGTTTCTTCCCTTGTGCAGTGGTGGACGGGTACATGTATACAATAAGGGAATGGAGGCAGATCTGTATGACATTGTTGGCAATCATGAATTAAATGTAATTAAGTTAACCCCCTCTCATCTCAAGCTGATCACCAGCGCAATTCATGATCTCTCAGTAATGACCAATGTACAATCACTGATTGTGGGCGGAGAAGAACTGGAATCCAGGACAGCTGAAGAAACGTTGCACAAATTAGGAAGACATATTGCCATCCATAATGAATATGGACCTACGGAGACAACCATCGGCTGTTGTGATTATGTCTACCAATCCGGCATGGATCAAGCTCGAAGAACCGTTCTCATTGGTAAGCCGATTGGAAATACACAAACCTTTATTTTACAAAGAAATCAGCTGTGTGGGGTCGGCATGATCGGCGAGCTTTGTATCGGTGGGTTAGGTGTAGGCAAGGGATACCTGAACCGACCGGAGTTGAATCAGGCCAAATTCATCGACAGCCCGTTTAAAGAGGGGGAAGTACTCTATAGAACAGGCGATCTGGCTAAATGGCAACTCAATTGCCATCTGGAGTATTTAGGAAGAATAGATGAACAGATCAAGATCCGCGGACACCGGATTGAACCGGGTGATATTGAAGAGGCAATCAGGCAACACACCGGGGTAAAGGATGCGGCAGTCATTGTCCGCGAGGATCAGACGGGTGACAGGCTTCTGTGTGCTTACGTGGTAACGGAGGATGCAGATACAGAAGTGAGCATTGGACAGCTTAAGAATGACATCAGGAAGTTCTTGCCGGAATATATGGTGCCTGCTGTGTTCACATTCATTGAACAGCTTCCTGTAACAAGAAACGGCAAGCTGGACCGCCGAGCGCTGCCTGCACCGGAGCTGCAGGACAGAGACGATTGCATCCTTCCAAGAAATGAGCAGGAAGAATGCCTGGTGCTGATTTTCAAAGAGGTGCTTGGGATTGAACAAATCAGCATCGACGATAATTTTTTTGAAATAGGAGGGCATTCGTTAAGGGCGGTCCGCGTGATCAATCTGATCGAGGCGAAAACCGGTACCCGGTTGTCACTGAAGACAATATTTGACCGGCCTACAGTTATCGGCTTAAGTGAAGTCTTGAACAAAGACGGCGGGAACAGGTATGAGAAAATTCCACAGGCGGAGAAAAAGTTCTCGTACCCGATGTCATCCCAGCAGAAGCGGGTATATATCATCCAGGAATTTGATGAGACACAGACCGCGTACAATGTTCCCGGGGTCATAGAAATTAAGGGCAGAATGGTGCCTGAACAGATCAAAGCTATTTTTGAACAGCTTACGCAAAGGCATGAAGGCCTTAGAACCAGCTTCCATATGATAGAGGGGGAACTGGAGCAGCATATACATGAGGACATAGAACTTGATTTTTGTGTCACCGAAACGGATCAGCTGGAAGAGATGAATGCTACGGATGTGCTGAAGGAATTTATCCGGCCATTTGATCTTGCCAGGGCGCCGCTGTTTCGTATCCAATTGCTCCAGGATGCCGCAGACCGAAACCTCCTCTTATTTGATATGCACCATCTGATTTCGGATGGCATGACTATTAATATCATAATGAAGGAATTCTCCCAAATTTATAATGGGGAGCAGCTTCAACCGCTGGAGATCCAATATAAGGATTACAGTGAGTGGATGAGACAGAAGGATTTACACTCACAGGAAGCCTATTGGCTGAAGCAATTCAGTGATCCAATTCCGGTATTGGATTTGACCCTGGATTATCCGCGCCCGCAAATTCAGCAGTTTGGCGGCTCCAACATCGACAGTAAGCTGGACTTTGAAATCTTTGAGGGCTTGCAGAAGCTATGCAAATGTACCGCTGCAACAGAATATATGGTCATGCTATCTGCTTTCATGGTGTTATTCAGCAAATACAGCCGCCAGGAAGATATTATTATCGGCACTCCTGTCTCAGGCAGGGTCCATCAGGATACGGAGAATATTGCGGGAATGTTTGTGAATACGCTGGCGATGAGAAGCAGACCGGCAGGGGATAAAGCTTTTGTAGAATTTGTGGATGATGTCAAAGAAATGTGTATCAAGGGATTTGAAAATCAGGAGTACCCGTTCGAGAATCTTGTCGAGAAGCTGGATGTGCAGCGGGATATGTCAAGAAATCCGATTTTTGATGTGCTGTTTGTGTTCCAGAATAACGAAGAAGAACAGTTTACTGCGGAAGGGCTGGAATTCGGAGCAATTGAAACGGAGTCCGGCATTGCTAAATTTGATCTTACCATCACGGTCTATACAACACAGGAAGGTTATATGGTGAACTGGGAGTACGGTAAGCATTTATTTAATGAAGCAACCATTCAGCGGATGGCCACACACTTTGAACAAATACTTCAGGCGGTTACCCTCCAGCCTACTAAGAAAATACAGGATATTGAGATGATCTCATGGCCGGAGAAACAGCAGATTCTCTTGGATTTTAATAATACCCTTACACCGTATGATCTGGAACGGAACGTCATCTGTTTATTTGAGCAATGGGCAGAGGAGACTCCTGAGAAAACGGCAGTAAAGTATGGCGGCCGGGAAGTATCGTACCGGGAAATGAATCAGCAAGCAAACCGACTGGCTCAATATCTGCTCGGCTTAAACCTGAAGAATGAGGATATCACAGCTATCATGCTGGAAAGAACTCCGGAAATGATTGAGAGCATTCTGGGCATATGGAAAGCCGGCGGAGCGTACTTGCCGCTGGATGTAAGTCATCCGCTACAAAGAAGAATGGATATTCTGAATGAAGCGCATGTCAAATATATCGTGACACTTTCTTCCTATGCTACCCCAGAGCTACTGCTTCAATATGAGGGGAATGTGATCTGTCTGGATCTCATCGAAGCTGAGCTGCAGGCTCTGGAAAATAACAACATACACAAACATATTGAACCTTCCAGCCTGGCATATATTCTTTTCACTTCTGGTTCAACCGGCAAACCGAAGGGAGTCATGATTGAACATGCGGGTATGCTCAATCATATTTTGGCTGAGAAAGATATTCTGGGTTTGGACGAGCATTTGGTGTTTGCACAAAATGCGAATCACTGCTTCGATATTTCAGTGTGGCAAATGGTTGGAGCGTTGGCTTTAGGCGGAACGACTGTCATTTATCCGAATGAAATTGTATTGGAGCCGCGAGCATTTCTTGAAGGCGTTGTGAAGGATGACATTACACTGCTTGAAGTTGTACCCTCGTATCTGTCCGTCATGCTGGATTATATGGAAACGGATAAGTTAAGCCTGCCGTATCTTAAGCATTTGATGATTACAGGCGAGGCTGTGAAACCTTATCTGCTGACCAGATGGTCTACACTCGGTTCAGAAGTGTCTATTGTTAATGCTTACGGGCCGGCGGAAGCCTCAGATGATATCAGTCAATATGTGATCAGCGGCAGTGTACCGGATCACATGACCAGCGTCCCGATTGGACGGCCTCTCCATAATATACGTATCTATATCCTTGATTCATACGGGAAGTTGTGCCCTGTGGGAATTATAGGGGAGCTGTGTGTTGCAGGGGTGGCAGTAGGAAGAGGCTATGTCAATGACAAGCTGAAGACTGATCAAGTCTTTACCACAGATCCATTCCAGCAATGGCTGGAACCTGAATGGGTTCCATTTCAGCGGATGTACCGAACAGGCGATCTGGCCCGGTGGCTACCGGATGGCAGTATTGATTATTGCGGCAGAAGGGATGAGCAGGTCAAAGTCAGAGGCTACCGGATTGAGCTGGGAGAGATTGAATCAGTCATCAGAAGACAACCGGAGATTAAAGACGTTGCGGTGATTACAAGACTGGAGCCGTTAGGCGAGCAGTATATTTGTGCTTATTTGGTTGCTAAGGAGCTTGGCGGGGAGTTAAGTGTGGAGCAGATCAAGTCTGAAATCCGCAAATATTTGCCGGAATACATGATTCCGTCCCATATGATGACGCTGGACCGGCTGCCGGTTACAAGCAACGGCAAGCTCGACCG
>JAIMBU010000266.1 GCA_023511325.1 Gorillibacterium sp. | reverse complement strand
GGCAGTATTGTGCTGCCTGCCAAGTTTTTTGGTGAAATCATGCGGAAGATGCCCTCACAAGAAATTGAAATAGAGGTTAAGCCTCCCTTTCAGGCAACCATACGCTCGGGAACCTCAGAGATTCAGTTGATGGGACTTGATCCCGAAGAATATCCACAACTTCCGCAAGTGGAAGAGAAGAAAATGATATCGATCGCAAGCGACCTGCTCAAAACAATGATTCGTCAAACCTCCTTTGCTGTATCGACTAGCGAATCTACACCTATTTTGACGGGAGTTCTCTGGAATCTAAATAAAGATGGCTTAAAGTTTCTTTCCTGTGACCGACATCGGTTAGCCCAGCGTGAAACACCGCTGATGACTGAGGAGTCACAGCATTTCTATAACATTGTTATCTCGGGAAAGACGCTCAATGAACTGAGCAAGATTCTTCCTGATCAGAACGCAATCACCGATATCGTTGTTTCCGACAATCAACTGTTGTTTCGGATGAACAATCTGCTTTTCTTTTCGCGGATTCTGGAAGGGACTTACCCGGATACCTCCAAACTGATTCCACAAAACTTTCAAACAGAGCTCGTTGTAAATGGCAAACAGCTGACAGAAGCGATTGATCGCGCCTATTTATTATCACGAGAAGAAAAAACCAATATCGTCAAATTGATCATGAACGAGGATCAAACCATTGAAATCTCGTCAAGCTCCAGTGAGTTGGGACGTGTCACCGAAACAATTCCTGTGGATAAATTAACTGGCGAGCTTTTAAAAATTTCCTTTAACTCCAAATACATGCTGGAAGCTTTACGCGTCATCGATACAGAATCGATCCGATTGGGCTTTACCGGTGCAATGAGTCCGATCATTATTGAGCCGTTAGGGGAAACCAAGCTGTTGCAGCTCATCCTTCCTTACCGGACGATCAATTGAGGCCGCCCATGAAGAAAATTCCGATTCAAACCGACTATATAGCGCTTGGTCAATTCCTGAAGCTGACAGATTGTATCTCTACGGGAGGACAGGCCAAGAGCTTTTTGCAAGAGACAGAAATCATGATCAATGGTGAACCCGATAACCGCAGAGGCCGTAAGCTCGTTGATGGGGATAAGGTTCAGGTTGAGGGTTTTGGACAGTTTCAAGTGGTGAGGAAGCCATGTTCCTGAAAAAGCTAGTACTTCGGCAGTATCGCAACTACGAAGAACTCGAGTTGAATGTGACTAATCAAGTAAATCTATTCGTTGGAGAGAATGCTCAAGGAAAAACCAATTTACTTGAAGCGATCTATGTACTCGCCTTAACCAAATCTCATCGCACGCATCAGGATCGCGAGCTGATCGGATGGAATAAGGATACAGCTATGCTATACGGGGAAGTAGAGAAGAAATATGGGTTGATGAAGCTATCTCTATCGATCTCTAAGCTTGGAAAGAAAGCAAAGATCAACGGACTGGAACAGCGTCGTTTGAGCGAATTTATTGGCTCCTTTAACGTGGTGATGTTCGCTCCTGAAGATTTAGAGATCGTGAAGGGAACTCCGGGAATAAGACGGCGTTTTCTTGATATGGAGATTGGTCAGGTTCAACCATCCTATCTCTATGACTTGATGCAGTACCAGAAGGTTCTCGTTCAGCGTAATAACTTTCTCAAGCAGGTTGAATTCCAGCGGGGACCTGATGAATCCCTTCTGAGCATTTGGGATGAACAACTTGCTGAACACGGTACTAAAATTATGAAAAAGCGTCAAAGCTTTATAGAGAAACTACAGAAGTGGGCGGAACAGATTCATTCAGGTATAACCGGGGGACAAGAAGTGCTGCGTATTACCTACCAGCCTTCTTTTAGTTTATCTAGGGACGTAGAGCGAGACGAAACTATTTCTTTCGCGGACTTTATGGTACAGTTAAAGCAAGTGAGAAATCAGGAATTAAGAAGGGGTACGACCTTAATCGGGCCTCATCGGGACGATATGGTCTTCTTTATAAACGGCAAGGAAGCACATATATTTGGCTCACAGGGTCAGCAGCGAACGACCGCCCTTTCTCTGAAGCTTGCTGAACTTGAATTAATCCATGAGGAGGTCGGGGAGTATCCGATCCTGCTTCTGGATGATGTTTTGTCTGAGCTAGATCGAAGCCGACAAACCCATCTAATTGAAACCTTTCAGGATAAGGTTCAAACGTTTATTACAACGACTGGAACTGAAAGCATTGATCTCTCTAAATTGCGGGATGCTGCCGTCTTTCATGTGAGAAAGGGCGGTTTCTTCTGATGCTCGGCGTGTCTAATCACTGTTTGCGCGACAAGGGGGCTGAATGTGTATATTCACTTGGGAGGCGAACGGATTATCCGTTCAACGGAATTGATCGCCATCTTTGACTTGTCCATTGAGAAAAACTCGAAAATATCTAAGCAATTCCTTACAGAAGCAGCTAAGGATAAGAAAACGGAAATAATCGGGGAAGAAGAGAGTAAATCTTTGGTCGTTACGGTCGATAAAGTCTACTATTCCCCCATTTCTTCAGCTACTTTAAAAAAAAGAT
Source organism: Gorillibacterium sp. (assembly GCA_023511325.1). Lineage (GTDB taxonomy): Bacteria > Bacillota > Bacilli > Paenibacillales > NBRC-103111 > Gorillibacterium. Next base: position 2,764 of record JAIMBU010000266.1, on the reverse strand, counting down.
GTGTTTATCTATCGGTAAATTGAGTAGATTCTTTAAAATTGCGTAGATAAGAATTTTGGTAAAGAAGGTGAAAGTCCATGTCAGTGCAAGAAAATTCGTCGTATGATGCAAGCAAAATCCAGGTGCTGGAAGGGCTCGAAGCCGTTCGGAAGCGTCCCGGAATGTACATTGGGTCGACTAGCTCTCGTGGCCTTCATCACTTGGTCTGGGAAGTCATCGACAATAGCATAGACGAAGCTTTGGCCGGCTATTGTGACAAAATTGATGTCTTTATTCACGAGGATAACAGCATAACCGTTATTGATAATGGTCGAGGTATTCCGACGGGGTTAGAAACGAAAACACAACGACCAGCGCTTGAAGTTGTATTGACTGTTCTTCATGCTGGCGGTAAATTTGGTGGCGATGAATCTGGTTATAAGGTTTCCGGTGGTTTACACGGAGTCGGTATTTCAGTCGTCAATGCATTATCTGAAGTTTTGGTAGCTGAGGTACGACAAGAGGGTAAAATCTTTCAACAAGAATTCAGACAAGGTACTCCTCAATATGACATGAGGATTATTGGAGATACCGAGGAAAAAGGAACAAAGATTACGTTCAAACCCGACAGATCTATATTCGTAGAAACGACTGTATATGAATATGACACGCTTCAGTCTCGCTTACGGGAGCTAGCCTACCTCAATAAAGGTCTTAATATCAACCTTTTGGATGAGCGGACAGGTGCAAGTCAGTCCTATAAGTTCGATGGAGGTATCGTTTCCTTTGTTGAGTATTTGAATCGTAACCGGGAAGCTACGCATCCGGCCATTTATACGGAAGGCAGCCGGGATAGTATCCAGGTAGAAATTTCCCTCCAGTACAATGACAGCTATAACGAGAATATTTTCTCGTTTTGTAACAACATTCATACGCACGAGGGCGGAACTCATGAATCCGGTTTTAAAAGTGCACTGACGAGGATTCTGAATGAATACGCTCGTAAGAATGGTGGGCTTAAAGATAGCGATTCAAACTTAAGCGGTGAGGATGTTCGTGAAGGTTTGACGGCGATCATCTCGGTGAAGATACCCGAACCGCAATTTGAAGGCCAAACCAAGACCAAGTTAGGTAACAGTGAGGTAAGAGGAATTGTTGAGTCACTGTTTGCTGAGAAGCTTGATGACTTTCTCAAGGAAAATCCCTCTGTTGCCCGGAGGATTATGGAGAAGGGGATTCAAGCAGCCAGAGCAAGGGAAGCCGCGCGCAAAGCGAGAGAACTTACTCGTCGCAAGAGTGCGCTTGAAGTTAGCTCCTTGCCAGGTAAGCTTGCCGACTGTTCTTCCAAGGATGCCTCTATCAGCGAGGTATACATTGTTGAAGGAGACTCAGCGGGTGGCTCAGCTAAACAGGGTCGCGATCGACATTTTCAAGCGATACTGCCGCTGCGTGGTAAAATTCTGAATGTAGAAAAAGCGCGGTTAGATCGAATTCTATCCAATACTGAAATAAGAGCGATGATCACGGCAATTGGAACGGGGATTAGTGATGACTTTGACATCACCAAAGCTCGTTATCACAAAATTGTTATTATGACGGATGCCGACGTAGATGGAGCACATATTCGAACACTTATGCTGACGTTTTTCTATCGATACATGCGCAAGCTGATCGAATATGGTTATATCTATATTGCTCAACCCCCACTGTATCGATTAGAACGCAATAAGGTTCTCCGCTATGCCTATACCGATGCGCAGAAGGAAGCGATCACGCAGGAGTTTGGTGCGGATTCCAAAATTACCATTCAACGGTACAAAGGGCTTGGAGAAATGGATCCTGTTCAGCTTTGGGAAACGACAATGGACCCAGATACCCGTACGCTTCTGCAGGTTAACATTCATGATGCGATTGAAGCTGATCAAATTTTTGATACCTTGATGGGCGACAATGTAGAGCCGCGGCGGGAATTCATTCATGAGCACGCGCGTTTCGTCAAAGATCTGGATATCTAGAGCTACTGAAAAATTATAGCGATAATCTGCAATAGGGCTGCCAATAGGGAGCCTTACGCATTATCTTGTTAAGGGAGGTACAGCATGGCCGAGGAAATACAGTCGCAAGTACGCGAGAGGGATATCAGCACAGAAATGCGCGAATCCTTTATGGCTTACGCCATGAGCATTATCGTTCAGCGAGCTCTACCTGATGTAAGAGACGGCTTGAAGCCGGTGCATCGGCGGATTTTGTATGCTATGTCAGAGCTTGGTATGTCACCGGAAAAACCACATAAAAAATCAGCGAGAATCGTCGGTGAGGTTATTGGTAAATACCATCCTCACGGAGACACTGCCGTATATGAAACGATGGTACGGATGGCTCAAGATTTTTCACTCCGTTATATGTTGGTTGATGGACATGGTAACTTTGGTTCAATCGATGGTGATTCTGCTGCTGCGATGCGGTATACAGAAGCTAGACTATCGAAGATTGCCATGGAAATGTTGCGGGATCTCAACAAAGATACCGTTGATTTTATTCCCAACTATGATGGCGAGGAAATCCAACCAGATGTTCTCCCCAGTCGTTTCCCTAACCTTCTCGTAAACGGGTCTTCAGGAATTGCTGTCGGTATGGCTACGAACATACCACCTCACAACCTGGGGGAAGTAATAGATGGCATCATGGCGATGATTGAAAACCCTGAAATTACACCGCTTGAATTGATGACATATATTAAAGGGCCTGTTTTACCCCACGGTGGTAAATTATCCTAAGGGCATGT
>JAIMBU010000265.1 GCA_023511325.1 Gorillibacterium sp. | reverse complement strand
ATATTAAGTAGAGAAGAGAAAAATAACTATGAAAGTGCATGCATGTATTTTGCTTACTTCAGAAAACATGATAGATTAATTAGGAATTTAAACAATTCAAAGCTAACTCATTTGATTCTAGAAAGATGCACAGGATTTCTACATTCATTATTCCAAGATATTGTTTTTATGAGATCATATTCTCCAGAAAAAGATAGATATTGTATTGAATTTTTAGCAGGAGGGTTTTATAAAGTATTAATGGAATGGGCTAAGAGTGGTATGCAAGAAAGCGATGAAGCCATGGCAATGATTGTATGTGATTTAATTAAGGAATAGTGATTGAAGAATATAGAAGAAGAATCTCATTGAATTTATTAATAAAGTTACCTTTAGCTATGGCGTTGAAAAATGCTATTTCTGTCCATACCAAGAGATGGGATTAAAAATAAACAGCCAAAAACCGAAGTTGATCGGAGGAAACCGGGCAACTTCGACTTTTGGCTGTTGGGAAATCGTCATTCCAGTAAATATTGATTGCTTTACTAACACCAATTATTCACTTACCTCAATTGTTATTGATTTATAATTGGTAAAGTCACCTTTTCCAAGGAACAGAGCAGTACCAAACATGGATTGGGGTCTTTCTGCTCCAAGTGTAGTAGTAGCAGTACCAAGACGTTTTCCCATATCATCAAAAAACGTAATAGTAATATGGGATTCTTTAGATACATTACTTGGATCCACTGCATAAAGAAGACCATTTACAATGGTGTATTCACCTGTCTTTTGCAAGCCTACTAATCCGAATTTTACCTTATCGTCGTTATCAGATATAAGTTTTGGAGTTAAATAGCCATACACACGAGTAGGATGAGGATTGTTACTTTCTAATGTAACTACTGCATAACTAGATAGGTCAGTATGACTTGTTGTTTGAATGTCGATGATTTGTTCAGTAAAGGGAATATCACTTACTTCGTAAGGTACTTTCTCTATAATCTCACCCTTATCGTTCCAAAAAGCAAGAATGCCAGTGACGGTAGTTTTTGTTACATCTATAGTTGGGTCAGCTAAGCGAGTCGCTGATTGATAACCTTCAATAAATTTGTAATCCCATGCATACTGACCTATATAGAGTTTACTATGAATGATTGAATGATCACCATCCTTAGCTACAGATAAATGTCCTGCAGCCATATAAATATTGTTCATGTCTACAATGTTAAAACCATTATCTATCATTATAGTTTTTGAAGCATCATCATAAACTACCTTTGACCCCATATTTTCTGCAACAAAACGTATTGGAACATAGGTGTGTCCATCATAATTTAATACCTCGTACCCACCATCATGGGGATCGACCTTCACATCATTAACTAAAAACTTAGCAGGAAATAATAACGCCTGTATCGAGTCAGATGCATAGGCCACGGATGAAATTGAAACAATGATCCCACAAAATAAACCAAAAACAAACTTTTTCAAAACAGCAGCCCCTTCCATTTAATTACACAAGTATACCCTTATAAGTTTTATAAGTTGCGATATCCATATTTTCTAATGGGAAAATATTTCTTGGAATTATCTAATCTATATACTGGAAAAGTAAGAAACCTTGATCAGTTTTAATGATCAAGGTTTTTTCATAGTATGCCCAGCATGGTATCATCTCTACGGTGAAAATACGGAATGGAGGTTGGCTACCATTCGGCTATTAGGTGCGCCCAGCATGGGCGCTATCTCTAGGGTTAAAGTCCCGAATGGTGAAGGCAGTAGTAGCCATAGCTTAAGGCAAGGGTGTCCATCGCGAGGTGGAATCTGAAGGAAGCCAGCGGCAAATCTCCGGTCTGAGGAACACGAACTTCATATAAGGCTAGCGTATGTTGGATGAGGTTGCCTAACAAACCAAAGTCCATACTGCCGAAGGCGTACGAGAGTAAATGGAGCAGATAGATGGAGAGGAAGATAGCGTTCTTACCTGGGGAGATCTGCACGTAAGCGAAGAGAACCTTCGTAACCCTGCTTGTGAAAGTAGGCTGAACGTGCAGAAGTCAGCAGAAGCCATAGTACGCAGGGTGTAACAACATTCTGCAGAAGGGCTGAACATGAAATAGGGATTGAATATCTTGGCGTTCAAGGATGAGCAGAGAAAGCAGACAATCCGTAAGGACTTGCTCGAAGGAGGAAGCGGTGAAACCGCAGGGGACTTGGAGAGGGCAGAGTTCATCTAGGGCACAAAGAGAGAAACCAATTCACGTAAGGAGTGTAGAAGGATGATCCAAGAATTATTATCACGGGAAAACCTGACATCGGCAATAAAACGAGTCGAAGCGAACAAAGGAAGCCATGGCGTAGATGGCATGTCCGTAAAATCCTTACGCGCCCACATCCTACAAAACTGGCGGCAACTTCGAGCCGCGATCGAAGAGGGAACGTATGAGCCTAGCCCCGTCCGAAGGGTCGAAATCCCGAAACCCGGTGGCAAAGGCGTTCGGTTATTAGGTATCCCTACCGTGGTCGACCGATTCATCCAACAAGCCATCGCCCAAGTGTTAAATCCAGTGTTTGATCGACTATTCTCTGAACATAGCTATGGTTTCCGCCCGAGAAGGCGGGGACATGATGCGGTTCGAGAAGCCAAAGGGTACATGAAAGAAGGGTATCGATGGGTCGTTGATCTCGATTTGGAGAAATTCTTTGATCGAGTAAACCATGACAGACTGATGGCAAAACTAGCGGAGAAAGTACAAGACAAAATGATCTTAAAACTAATCCGAAAGTATCTACAGTCTGGCGTTATGATCCATGGAGTCGTAATGGATACGAAAGAAGGAGCCCCACAAGGAGGTCCACTGAGTCCGTTGTTATCTAACATCGTCTTAGATGAATTAGATAAAGAACTGGAGACGCGTGGACACCTCTTCGTGCGGTACGCGGACGACTGCAATATTTACGTGAAGACACGTAAAGCAGGAGAACGAGTCAAAGCATCCATTACAGCCTTCATTGAAAACAGGCTAAAGCTAAAGGTCAACCAAGAGAAAAGTGCGGTAGACCGCCCGTGGAAACGTAAGTTTCTTGGGTTCAGCTTTACGATGAACAAAGACCCTAAAGTTCGAATCGCTCTGCAGTCCATGAAGAAAGTGAAGACGAGAATTCGAGAGATTACGTCTCGGAAGAAACCCTTTACCATGGAGCAGAGAATAAGAGAACTCAATCAATACCTGACGGGGTGGGGAGGCTACTTCATACTAGCTGACACACCGAGTGTCTTTCAAGAACTGGATAAATGGATACGGAGACGACTGAGAATGTGTCTCTGGAAACAATGGAAGAAACCCAAGACCAAAATAAAAAGGCTTCTATCTTTAGGCGTACCTAAAGATAAAGCCTATGAATGGGGTAATACCCGCAAGGGATATTGGCGAATTGCTTGTAGTCCAATTCTTCACCGAACGCTTGGTAACCAATACTGGAAATCGAACGGACTGAGGAGTTTAATGGACCGATACAACTTCTTACGGAATATTTCGTGAACCGCCGTATACCGAACGGTACGTACGGTGGTGTGAGAGGTCGGGGGCTTGTCGCGACAAGCCCCCTCCTACTCGATCCAAGAATGGACAAGGGGAAGATGCGGAACTGACGCAAAGCATGTCCCGAGTGGGCTGCTGCACTGACCCATGGAATCCTTCTGAGGAACACTGAAATGTGAGAAGTACTACTTACCTACTGAACCTTTGAAGAGATCCAAAAAGATGATGATGCCTTACACAATTACGAACGGCTATTGGCAAAACTAAACGGCCTCAATCCCATTGAATTCAGGACAAAGACCGCTTAGAATACTTTTATTTATTGTAGTTTCTACTTGACGGGGTGCAGTTCATTTTACCCTCACAAAGAGCTGAACACGATATTGCGCAGCTTGCGCGTAATCGTCATTGTGCCGGCATCTTTTTTCTGGATCATAAATAGGATTGTCAGATTGTCTTTAGGACTATTGCAGAAATACGCCCCAAGCCATCCGTCCCAGCCGTATTCGCCTTGGCTACCGATAATTCCGGCTTTCCTGGTATCGGTCATGATGCGCATTAGGTTCCCGTAGGTATGGCCGCACAGCGTCTGCCATGTATCGAAGCCTTTTTGCTGCCCATCGGTTAATGCAGTCGACGTCAAATATTGAACCGTTCTAGGCTTCAACAGTTGAACGCTGTTTAGGCTGCCTTGATTCATCAGCATCGTCGTAAATTTAGCGGCATCGTCAATCGTGGACGCAAGGCCTGCTCCGCCAGACTCAAATGCTGGATTCCGGTCTAGCTGATGGACGATGCCAAGATGGCTTCCCTCGTACAGCTTCAATCCACCTTCGCCGTCATCCTGATAGGTTTTCGTAAGGCGCACTCTTTTTTCTTCAGGCAGCCAGAAACCGGTATCGTTCATTTCCAGCGGCTCGAATATTTCCTTTTTCAAAAATTGCCCGTATTGCATGCCGCTGACTGCTTCCACAATTGCGCCAAGAATGTCCGCCGACGTTCCGTATTGCCAGGACGCTCCCGGCTCGAACGAAAGGGGGCCCTGGCCCAGGAGGTTCGCGAATTCCTTAGTGCTCATTGGGTTTTCACCGAACAGACGGCTGCCCAGTTCTAGGAACAGTGCATCCGTGTGCTGTCCGGCTTTGTCGATTCCACCGTATACCAATCCCGATGTCATGTTCAGCAAATCCTGAATGTTGACTTCTCGGCTGACAGGCACCAGTTCGCCGTTTTTCTCGACCCGTTGGTTTTTGAAGCCCGGAATATAGCGACTAACAGGATCGAACAAATCGATATCCCCCCGCTCGAGCAGCATCATGACGGAAGTAGCGGTAATTGGCTTCGTCATTGAAAATAGACGGAAAATCGAATCCCTTGCAATAGGACGTCCCGACTCGAGGTCGGCCAAGCCGTCTTCATGATAAAAAACTTCATTGCCGTCCTTGATCACCATGAGGTTCGCGCCGGCGATTTCCTTGTTATCCATACTCGTTTTCAGCGTTTTTTTCAATTGGTTGCTTATGTTTGGCCCTAGCATGTTTATCATGTCTCCTTTTTGCGGCAACTTACTGGCAACTTACTATAGAAGATAGTAAACGCTTTTCGAGCAGTTGTATAGTGCCGAAACATAGTCAAAAAACCAGCTAATGGTATGTCAAGTCAAGCTTTTGGATACCACTGAAATTTGTTATACTGTAAAAAAAGCATAACAAATAAACCTCCGTTAATATGGAAGTTTATGGATGCTGACGACTAAAGAGTGTAGGGCTCCCCTTTCTTAAGCAT
>JAIMBU010000026.1 GCA_023511325.1 Gorillibacterium sp. | reverse complement strand
TGGCTTCACTGTTAGCAATTGCATAACTTGTAATTTATGGTCAGAAACTGCAAATAGTAAACTTGTAATCACCTACAAATGGGCAGCAAATTCACCAAATCGCTATCATTCGTGAAAATCTGTTACCTTTTATTTTAGCATACATTCAAGCTGGTTTCTCATATTGACATCAGCCTCATTGTCATTATGATTAATGGATGAATGAAAACATAAAGGTAGACAGCTAGGAGGCGTTGCAGAATGAATCGGATAGAGCCTGTTGATTTGGGACCTAATTTCTTCCTCATGTCCTACCGAACAGTGACCGAGGACACGGATTGGCTGGCATTCCATGCCCACCGAGGGGTTGAGTTTCTCTACGTGCACGAAGGCTCCGGTACAGTAACTGTAGAGGGCCGCCAATTCCCGCTTTGCAAAGGAAGCTTATTCTTTTTCCAGCCCTATCAATTACATAAAGTAAATGTTCCGATTGGAGGTGCTGAAGCACCGTATATCCGGACCGTCGTCAAATTCGAGCCACGGTTGGCCGAGCTGCTTCTTGCCCCTTTTCCCCAGCTTGCCCGATGGTTTACAAAGCTGTGGCGAGGATTGCCTCAGCAACAAAACTTCCAGCTTGGTGATTCGGACAGGCTACCGCAGCTTCTAGAGGACCTCCATGTCATCTGCTCCAATCCTCATATTGACAAGCATGAGGAGAATCAGCTGTTTCTCATTACCTTCCTTCACGAGCTTCGCCATCAGGTCTTTCCCGCGCAATGGCAATCGGATGGGCCAGAATCAGAACAGCAGTCCCTGCATATTGATCGAATGATGGATTGGGTGGAAGAGCATTTCTCCCAGACGTTTGACCTACAATCAATGGCTGATGAGCTTCATCTCTCCTCCTATCACCTCTCTCATTTATTTAAAGCCCATACTGGTAGCAGCATCAGTGCCTATATCACGAACCGCCGAATTCGCGAAGCCTGCATGCTGCTCAGCGCGACTTCGGACTCCATTCAGTCCATCGCTAGGCAGGTGGGCGGCTTCAGCGCCTCCCACTTCAGCCAGCTGTTCAAAAAGCACAAACAAATGAGTCCGGAAGCGTTCCGCAAAGCCGTGCTGCGTACCTATATGTCTTAGCCGTGCTTGGCCACTCTGAGATATGCAAAGCGCAATCTATCGATAGATTCCCGCAACTGGGCAGATGCCAGGATGAATTATAATAGGAGGGAGCGAGGCTGCTACCTAGCCGCTCAGAAGGAGCTCATCTATGTGGAAAAAAGCAATCGAAGAAACGTTAACCATCACATCCCGCAATCTAGAGAACTTTGGTGAACACTATCCCCATGTTAGCAATGGCGACAGACGTTATGCTCTGATTGAAAATACCGATTGGACAAATGGCTTCTGGTCGGGCATTCTGTGGCTCAGCTACGAATATTCACGGGATTCCCGATTTCGCGAGCAAGCAGTTTGGACCGTGGACAGCTTCCGTAAACGGCTGGAAGACCGGTCCTATCTCGATCATCATGATATTGGATTCCTCTACTCCCTATCGACCAAGGCTCAGTGGATCGTGGAAAAAGACCATTCTGCCCGTGAACTGACCTTGCAGGCGGCTGACGTGCTGATGGAGCGTTGGCGAGAAGCGTCAGGACTGATTCAAGCATGGGGCCCAGAGGGTGATTCCGAGAATGGCGGCCGGATAATCATCGATTGTCTGCTCAACCTTCCACTTCTACTTTGGGCGCACGAGCAGACAGGTCAGGACGCCTATCGACGAGTCGCCGAGCTTCAAGCATTTAAAAGTCGCCGCTTCCTCATCCGCGGTGACGATTCCAGCTATCACACCTTCTACTTCGATCAAACCACGGGAGATGCCATCCGAGGCGGTACTCAACAAGGCGATAAGGACGGGTCGACCTGGACACGCGGACAAGCATGGGGCATCTACGGCTTCGCCTTATGTAGCCGCTACCTACAGAACACAGAGTTGCTAGAAACAGCCAAACGTCTCGCACGGCACTTCATTGCCAGACTGCCTGAGGACCATGTCGCTTACTGGGATTTTAATGTCCCACAGACACCGACCTCTCCCCGTGACAGCTCTGCCTCCGCTATTGCCGCTTGTGGACTACTTGAAATTGCCGATCTACTGCAAGCGGATGATCCCGAGCGTGAATGGTTTCTGGATGTGGCTGTTAAATCCATGCAATCCTTAATTCGCAATTATTCCACGCAGGGAGAAGAGAACGCGGAGGGTTTTATCAACCATGGCTCCTACTCAGTCAGGGCAAATGTGTCTCCGGACGATTACACCATCTGGGGTGATTATTTCTACCTAGAAGCGTTGATGCGCCTTGACCAAGGTATTCCGGGATACTGGTACGACCGCTAGAGAAATGGTCAAAGAAAAGGTAATGCTTCATGTCGGCAAGTACTGCTTCATTGTAATTGATGCATTTCGGTTCAAGCGGTGTGCAAATCTAATTAACCTGATAATTCTTCGCTGTTTTATTCTCCGCTCAGCACAACAGCACAGTACTAATTAACTTCGATATAATCTCTACAAAACAACCCCTTTGCCGAAGCATCAGCTTCAACAAAGGGGTTGTGGTAGCATTCGCTGCTTGTGAACAATCTTTTCCTAACGCGAGCGAACCTCAAATACTGCAAACTTCAGATAATTGCCTTCGTCAACCCCAAGGATCTGTGGATGATCCCGTCCTGCTGAGCGGAATTCTACCAAACGCAGCACCTTACCTGCATCCACAGCGGCATCATGAATAGCTTCCAGAAATTGCTCAGCCTTCACATGGTAGCTACAGCTTGCTGTTACGAGATAGCCCCCTTCGTTAACCAGCTTCATTCCCTGAAGATTAATGTCCTTATAGCCGCGACAAGCTCCTTCTACAGCACCACGACTTTTGGCAAAGGCCGGTGGATCGAGGATGACTACATCCCAGGTAAGACCCTTCGTCGTCATTGGCTTAGAGGTGTCTACTTTCTTGCTCCCGCTTCCTGTAGCTCTTCCCTTGCGTTCATCTGAACCAGATACCTGGCGGCGTAAATATTCGAAAGCATCGGCTACAACATATTCAACCCGATCGGCAAACCCATTCAGCTCCACATTGCGCCGAGCGCTTTCAATTGCATGTTCAGAAACGTCAAGACAGGTAACCTTCTTCGCACCATAGCGGCAGGCATGTAATGTGAAGCTCCCTGTATGAGCAAAACATTCCAGCACGGTAGCTCCATCCCAATAAGGAAAGGTAACCTGCTTACCACTTAAATTAACAGGGACCTTTTTAAGCTCTCCTTCGATTTCAAGCTCCGCTAAATGAATCCCACTGCGGGCTCCCCAGCCTTTCATCAATGGTTCAATTGAAGCTCTGTTCTCCCTTTGATCGAAAAAGTATCCTGTCTTCTGGCCCTCACGAATATCAACTTCAATCTGTAAACCATTCTCCGTCATGAGTACTCGTTCTGGACAGTCACCGTAAAGAAGACCCGTAACCGATTCAAGACCCTCTAGCTCACGCACCGAAACATCACTACGCTCATAAATCCCTTCAGGTTGAAAAACGTCTACTAACGCTGCGATGATATCTGCTCGACGTTGATCCATTCCTAATGTCAGAATTTGCACGACGAGAATCCCAGTGAATTTATCAACAATTAACCCGGGGAGAAAATCAGCTTCACCATAAACCATTCGACAGGAATCAGCATCCGGCAAGAAACGTCTCCGATGCTCCAGACAATTACGGAACCGCTCAATAAAATAAGCCTGGTCCATTGTTATCTCTTCCTTATATCCGATTACACGTACAACGATTTGGGATTTCGGATTGTAGTATCCGCTTGCCAGATAACGGCCCAAATGATTGTACACGGCAACAATATCTCCAGGCTGTGGCTCATCATCCACACGCTCTACCTCATTCCCATAAACCCAAGGGTGTCCCTCCTCTAAGCGTTTTTTTCGATCGCGGCGTAAATAGATACCCACCAAATTCACTCTCCTATCATCCATCATTGGATTCTGTCATATAGTTGTACAAACCCTATTGCGTTAATCCCATTGTTCTTAAGGAGGATTTGAAACCGATGCTGCATTCATTGATTCTACCACTTGTGGTAGGATTCTCCCTATTTATGTTCGGTATGAAGTTGATGGAATATGCTTTAGAGAAAGCAGCAGGTCCTAATCTGCCCAAGCTGCTGTCTCGGTTCACCTCCACACCTGTGCGTGGCATGGCGACCTCCACAGCACTGACAGCCGTACTGCAGAGCAGCACGGCTGTCACCGTCATTGCCATTGGACTGGTCAATGCCGGATTAATGAAATTTTCCCAAACGCTCGGTATCATTCTTGGCACGAATATTGGAACCTGTCTGACCACTGAGCTTCTTGGTTTGAATATAAACCGACTAGGCATTCCACTTCTCTGTTTGTCTACAGTGGTGACCATTATTGGAATTTCTCTTTCCGAACGCTTTCAACACGCATCCACAATCGTCTACACCTCGCTGGCTACAGCAGGTTTCGCTTGTGTACTGCTTGGCATGAGCATAATGCAGGGGTTAGCTCCAGAGTTGGAGACCTACGGCATGATTAGCTGGATGGTACAGAAATCGCAGGAAAGCCTACTTTGGGGCATGCTTGCGGGAGCAGCCGTAACTGCAGTTATTCACAGCAGTGCAGCCGCGATTGCCATGACGATGAGTCTCGTTTCGGCTGGTGTCTTTCCCCCAGAGCTAGGTATTGCCGTCATCTTAGGTTCTAATGTAGGAACTTGCGTAACAGCTCTTGCAGCAAGTATTGGTAGTAGCCGTTTTGGTGCTTATGTAGCCTGGACACACACATTACTCAACGTTCTTGGTGCAGCACTTTTCTATCCACTTATTCCCTTTATGGCTGAATGGGTGGCGAGCATGAGTGGAGAAGCAGCCGTCCAAATGGCGAGAGCTCAAACCATCTTTAATGTAACCTGCTCCCTTGTGGCATTGCCCTTCTGTTATCTTCCAGCATTAAGTGGAAAGAAGAGCAAGCCAATTTAGAGAAGAAGTAGCATATATCCTTGTTACCTCTGACCACTAACTTACAGTTTGAACTGATCCAGCGCATGCTTCATATCTGTTGCCAGCTCTTTCAGCAATTCTGCTGCATGAGCCATCTCCTCCATGGTAGCTGACTCTTCCTGAGCCATTGCCGCGGCTCCATGCACACCGATCGCAGCCTGCCGAGCACTGCCTGATATCTCTTCAACGGATGCAGCGACTTCTTCAGTTGTTGCCGACATACGCTCGGAATACGTAGACATTTCCTGCATACGCTCCGTCACATTCTGCGCACTGCCCACAATCTTCTGGAAGGCAGAGTTTGCCTTCTCCACTCGCTCAAACCCTTTGGAGAACTCAACCTCACCTTTTTTCATTGAAACATCTGACTGCCGAGCGGCCTTCAATACTTCGCTGACAAGCCCCGTAATCTGCTTCGTCGATTGTTCCGTTTGCGATGAAAGCTTGCGAATCTCCTCCGCAACAACAGAGAATCCTCGACCATATTCACCCGCCCGTGCGGCTTCAATCGCAGCATTAAGTGCCAACAGATTTGTTTGCGAAGCAATGCCTGAAATAACGCCTGTGATCTGCTCAATCTCTTCTGACATCCGATTCAATTCTTCAATCGAGGCGGAGGTTTCTTTGACGCTACCCGATAAAATCGTCATCTGACGTACAGCAGCTTCTACGGAAACAATACCTTCCTCTGCATGCCCTGTCATGATGCGTGATTCCTGATAGACCGCGCTCGCCGCGGCGGCGACACCTTGAATGCCTTCAGCCAATTCAGCTACCGCTTGCGAGCCATCCTCTGCGGAGCGAACTTGGCTATCCGATGTAGCGGCTAGCATAGATAAGGATTCAGCGATTTCGCCAGTGACTGCCTTAGCCTCTGTGGCGCTCAAAGCAAGTTGGTTGGAAGATAGATTAACCTGTGAGGAGGCTTGGTCTACTTTACCGATTAACGTGCGCAAATTCAGAATCATCCGATTAATTGAATCTGCCATTAAGCCAATTTCATCCTTAGACTTAACAACAACCGGTTTACTTGTCAAATCGCCTTCCGCAACCTTGTTGGTCAACACTCCAACTTTGGATAACATCTTTATGATTTGGTTCGTGAAGAAATAAGCGGAAACAAGCAATAAAACGATCAAGCATACGGCAATAAGCAGCAAGCCACGATTAAAATCAGCAATCGTCTGATCTGTAGCCGCTGTTGGAACAGCAAATGAAATGACACCAATGATCGATTTATCATAGGAACGAAGGAGATCGGTCACGGTATAATACCGTTCACCTGCAATGATCTCGTAATCAGCTATGGGTTTATCCGAGCTATTCATCTGCTTCCAAATAACGGGAGAGACCTCCCCCCCAACGTCAGGTATTCCATTGTTCATAATGTTGCTGGCTACTTTGGTTTCACCCTGCGAAATCGTGAGCCGGATATTATCATTACCAAGCCGTGGTACTAAGTTCTCAATGAATGCGATATTATCATTCATCGGTTGCTCTCCTTTAAAGAGCTTTCCTTGAGCAATCTTCCATTCACCAGGGTTTTTATCTTCGAGGATTTCCATGCCTGTTTTAAAGCTGGTAAGCACAAAATCCTTCAGTTGGGTCTCCGTTGACTTTTTCATTGTATAGCTTGCATAGCCAAACATTATCGAATTCCCTGCAAGAATAACGATACCGAGCATAAGCAGTAATTTGAACCTCAAGCCTAATTTCATACAGTTCCCTCCCCATTCTGCTATCCGAAAACGATAAATGCTGGTAAGAAACAACAATATCGCTACGGATTTGTGCTTATAAATTTTTTTCTTACCATTGTACTAAAATCTGGACATATTGCCTATAACAATTTCTTATATGTAAACGCTATCTTAAGTACATTTTCAGACAAAAACCGCATGGCAGGACGAAAAATCCGTCTGCACCTGCGGCTCATCGATGACATGTAGCCTTTTAATACTCTGATTCACTCTTTAAGCCACGAAGAATTGTAATTCCTGAGCTTGTACCCAGCCGAGTGGCTCCTGCCTCTACCATGAGAATAGCAGTCTCCAGATCGCGAATACCTCCGGATGCTTTCACCTCAACCTTAGAAGAAACTGCTGCACGCATCAAGCGAATATCCTCTACTGTAGCTCCGCCCGGACCAAATCCAGTTGACGTTTTGACAAAATGTGCACCCGCCGCCTCGGACAATTTACAAGCCGTTATCTTTTGCTCATCGTTCAGAAAACCTGTTTCCAGAATCACCTTAACGATTGCTTGTCCCTTCACCGCATGGACAACCTCACGAATATCAGCTTCAACTGCTTTGTAATTTCCTGAGAGAAGCTGACCTATGGACAGTACCATATCGATCTCGGTTGCTCCACCGGAAGCAGCGACTGCCGCTTCAAAAGCTTTAACTGGTGTATGATTGGCGCCGAGGGGGAAACCAACGACAACAGCAATTCCGGTCTCTGAGCTCTTAAGTATTTCCTTACAGAGACTTACCCATCTACCATTAACACATACAGTCCGGAACTTATGCGTGATCGCCTCGAAGCATAGCTTTTCGATTCCTTCCTCATTGGCGTCTGGCTTTAGCAACGTGTGATCGATCCATGAAGCGATAACTTTATCATCATATTTCACTGGTAATCGTATCCCCTTTCAATTCTGTGAGCGCTTGGCTCAGTATGTTGTCATTATTAGTGTAGCCTGAAAGCTTCTGTAGCCGTGTTGCTTCCTCGGGTGTGTACCAACCTACGCCGGCGATTTCCTCAATCTGAACCTTATCCCTTCCACCTATCGCCTCCACAAGGAAATAATGAACCTCTTTGGCGGTGTGATGAACATGGTCCTGATACTGGATAATCGTCAGCGGTTTGATGATCTGTCCTAGGGTACCGGTCTCCTCCTCAATCTCACGAATGGCCGTCTGTTCTACGGTCTCGCCGGCTTCCATCTTCCCTTTAGCTAGTGTTATCTTACCGAAGCGGTCTTTAATTAATTGAATTTCGAGTCCTTGTTCTCCATTACCAAACACGACTCCACCCGCAGATATAACCACCATGTGAATATCACCTCTATTTCTTTTGATTATACTATTCACAAGTAGCTAGTTACAGACTTGCTACTACGTTTGCCTCAGAACTGTGCATGACGTTTCCCTCTGAAACACTTACACCCGGCTTTGTGATGTTGACTTTGATCAAACGACGCAGCATATCTTTAGATCCGGGGAAGGCAACCTGGAGATAGTTGTCTGAATAACCAGCAATCATGCCTAGATGTTGCTCTTCCTTACATATTCGTTCGGGAATAATCTCTAGGGTTTGACCAACAAATTTCTCGGCATAAGCAAGCTGCATTGTTTCCGACAGCTTAATCAGTCGATGGGTTCGCTCATCCTTTATTTCATCGTCTACTTGATCCTCCATGACCGCAGCAGGAGTACCGGTGCGTTTTGAATACGGAAACACATGCATTTCCGAAAATTGCATCTTCTCCATAAAGCGATAACCCTGCTCGAACATGTCCGCAGTTTCACCTGGGAAGCCGACAATCACGTCGGTCGTTATGGCAACATCGGGGAAAATATCATGGATTCGGGCAATTTTCTCGCCATATTCCGCTGTTGTGTATTTCCGCTTCATCCGCATAAGCACGTTGTCTGTGCCAGCCTGAAGCGGCACATGAAAGTGACGACAGAGTTTGTCTGAATTCTTCAAAACATTCAGCACACCATCATCGATCTGACTAGCTTCAATAGAGCTGATGCGAATCCGCCGGATACCCGCAATTCTGTCTAGGTCTTCGAGCAGAGAAGCGAGTCTATACTGTTCTAAATCTTCGCCATATCCACCCGTGTGAATACCCGTTAGGACGATTTCCTCATAACCAGCCTCCACGAGTTGACGAGCTTGCTGCAACACATTCTCCGGTTTGCGGCTACGTAATAACCCTCGGGACCAAGGAATGATGCAGAA
Organism: Gorillibacterium sp.; assembly: GCA_023511325.1. Classification (GTDB taxonomy): domain Bacteria; phylum Bacillota; class Bacilli; order Paenibacillales; family NBRC-103111; genus Gorillibacterium. Next base: position 2,336 of record JAIMBU010000026.1, on the reverse strand, counting down.
GGTGCAGAAATTATTGCAGCCCTCCTGAATCTTCAGAAATCCACGTGTGCGGTCAGAGAATCCCGGGACATTCATCTCCTCGAAATCCCGAGTCTTCATGATATTGCGCACAATGTTGAGTGGTTCTCGTTGCTCCTGAAACTGTCGGACCAGCGGCAGCAAGCGATGACGATCCTGAGTCCCCACAACGATGTCAACACCAGGAATAGCCGCCACCTCGGCCGGAGCTGTTTGCGCGTAGCAACCCGTTACACAGACGATCGCGTCTGGATTGCGTCGAACTGCCCGGCGAATCACCTGACGACTTTTTCGGTCACCCGTATTGGTAACCGTACAAGTATTAATCACATAGACATCAGCGCTGGCTTCGAAATCCACTTGTTCGTAGCCTTCCTGTTTGAACAACTGCCAGATGCCTTCACTCTCGTAAAAATTCACTTTGCAGCCCAACGTCTGAAAAGCCACCGTAGACACAGGTTCAACCTCCCATTTCTCCGTACTCATATAAAATGCAGGCTAGGGCAGTCATCGCCGCCGTTTCGGTGCGGAGTATGCGCGGCCCTAAACCAGTGGCTTTGCAGCCCACTGCTTCAGCCTGCTCGGCTTCCTTCTCGGAAATCCCACCCTCTGGCCCAACAATCAGCAGAATGCGCGGCTTACGCTGTCCACCACCTGCAGCATCAACCAGACTAGCAGCATGCAAGTTAGCAAGCCCAATCCGCTTCGCCTCACGTAACATAACGCTACGTAAATGCTGTCCAGATTCTTTCTCATAGCAGAGAATCGCCAGATCGACATCAGCGGTAAGCTTGAGCAGTTCCTTCCAAGAGATCGGAGCATCTACCTCTGGTACGACACTCCGATGAGCCTGCTCGGCAGCTTCCTTCGCGATTTTTTGCCAGCGAATCAACCGCTTTTCTTCTTTTTTAGCATCGTATTGAACAATCGTTCGCTCCGATAAGAAGGGAATAAAACGGTGTGCCCCCACCTCTGTACACTTCTGAACAACGGTTTCCAGTTTGTCTCCTTTTGGAAGACTTTGAGCAATCCACACATCCACAACAGGCTCGCTTGTTATCGGCAGGTCTTCCACAATATCAGCCTCGACCTCAGTTTTACCAATGACAGTAAGGCAGACGAGAACGCTTCTGCCTTTACCATCGCAGCAGATTACCTTCTCTCCTAACTCCGCACGCATAACCCGAGTGAGATGGTGCGCATCATCACCACTGATAACAACAGTATGAGGACTAAACTGCTCCGTCGGTATAAAATATCTTTGCATAGCCTAAGTCCTTTCCTTACCTTTGGTATTCACAGCGTCAGCCAGAGCTTACCCCAATCGAAATAAAAACCAAATGTAGCTGCGAGAGCATTATCCATTCCACCAAAAATCGGAACAGTGAGTGAGAAGATAGGACCCAAGGTCACGTTATAAAGCGGTTCAAAGAAAATAATCAACATAAAGATAAAAACAAACCACTGGGAAATTTGCTGTAGCTTTAACCTAGCAGGCAAAGGTAATAAATCGAGCAAGATACGGTACCCATCAAGGGGTGGCAAGGGCAGCAGGTTGAAGAGAAACAGCATGAGATTAATTTGGATATGGAATTTCAAAAAGAGTGCCACTGCTGTAATCACACCAGGAGACATATGGGCAAACTGACCGAAAGCATCGAGCAAATAAACACTGAGCATCCCAAGCGCAACGAGCAGCAAGTTAGAAAGAGGTCCCGCCAGAGATACCACAATACTCATCAGTCGCGGTTTTCGAAAGCGGCTTGGATTAATCAGGACCGGCTTGGCCCAACCAAATCCGACAAGAAAGATCAAGATCGTACCCAGCACATCTAGATGCACCCGAGGATTAAGCGTCACTCTTCCCATCGCTCGTGGAGTTATATCTCCAAACCGATCTGCAGTGAAGGCGTGGGAAAATTCATGGAGGGTGAAGGCGATCATCAACACAAGAAAAATAAAGGGGATGTATTCAGGATGTTGAAGCAGATTGTTAATTCCCATAGCTCACCTTCGCTTTTTCCGCAACGATAGCAACCCAGTCTTGATCGCGGTTAATTTCACGAATGACAAACCCTGCCGCTACCATGGCATCCACAACTACCTGCTCCTTGCGCTCAATAATTCCAGATGCAATATAAATTCCACCTGGTTGTAATGCTTTGTATACATCACTGACAAAAAGCAGGATGATTTCGGCCAATATATTCGCGACAACTACACGAACGGGAAGCGTGACTCCGAGTTCTTCTTGTCCATGCTCCTGCTGCAAAACGCCAAGGAGATCACTTAAATGTACATTGATCTCTGAGGACAGA
>JAIMBU010000264.1 GCA_023511325.1 Gorillibacterium sp. | reverse complement strand
CGCCAACCATGTCTTCATTGGAGGCGAGGCTGTTCGCGCAATGGCCCTGAACGACGGCGTCCGGTGCATTCAACTGCCCATATGTACCGACAAAGGCTTTGCGACTACTGTCAAAGCCGCTGACCGCTTCACTTGCAGCGATAAATCCATTAAACCAGCCGTGCGTGCGGTCTTGGGTAGTATTGTGAGCCATCACCATGTGATGCTCGGCGTGATATTCGGCAAACAGATTGGAGTAATAATTGCTATAAATTTTGTATCCCGTGAGCGAAAATTCCACAAACGAGTAGACACGGAGCTTCCGTTCCCGGTCGGAAAGGTTTTGTAACGAAAGCGTCCAGATTTCCGCTGGATCTTCTTGATTAATGAACACTCGAGCCTCTGTTGAAATGTCGCCGTACGTTCCCGCTATCCGGGAGTAGCCCAACCCGTGGGTGCAACTGTAGGCGTCCAATTCTCGGTTGACTGGATACCAGCCCGGGTTCCAGAACTCACCTGTCTCTTCATCACGGATATAGAGATAACGGTTGCCATTCTTGATAATGACGGACCTGCCTTTTCCTTCTTGGTCGATATAAGCCGCTGCCCGGTCGCCGTAGGCTCCCGTCCCGCCACCAAGCTGATTCACGCCAGACAGTAGCTTAGAATTCCACAGATAATTCATCATTGGACGCGGGGTACGGGGTGTCGTAAAGCGGAATTCGGTACCGTCCGCAGAAAAATGGCCAAAACTGCTCATCAGAAAGCCTCCTTATTAAATATAGGGAACGTTCCCTATCTGGGTCAAAAAAATAATCAGCGCATATATCCTGATCTGTTAACGTGGATCAGACATTTCTAATTCCTGAGCGTAACTGCGAAACGTTATTTGTCTTTAAGTCTCTTCGCAGTAAGGGCTGAGGTGTTCTGGTTTCTCATTAGGTCAACTTCTGGCAGGTGTTGCCTTCCATAAGTTCTGGCTGGAACAGCCGTACCCATTCCTCGGGAAGATTCCCCGCAATCGTGGTGGCCAGCAGCTCAATGGCCGCACCTGCCACTTCCGGCAAGGGCTGGGCGAGGGAGGTCAGCTCGAGCACACCTGGCTTGAAGCTCAGCAGTCCGACAAGATGGTCGAAGCCAACGATGGAAAGATCCTCCGGAATTCTGCATCCAGCTTGCTGGAGCGCATCCATCATTTCATACGCGATCAAATCGTTGAATACGAACAGGGCAGTTGGCTGGTTCGACATACGGAGAAATTGTTCGGCAGCTTTCGTCCCGCAGCCAAGCGTACCATCCGTGGAAATGAACAACTCTGCGGGTGTGTCGAGTCCCTGTTCATTCATGGCAGCGATAAAACCGTTCCGGCGATCCACTGCTACCCGGTGCTGCAGGTTTCCGGTGACATGAGCTATTTTTCGGTGGCCCAAGGCGTGCAGGTAACGCACCGCTTGCGCTGCTCCCGCTGGATTATCGATGAGGACGTTGGGGATGTTCAACTGCTCGAAATGATTCTCGATGACAACAAAAGGAAAATCGACCGCGGTCAGGTGTTCAATCAGCGGTAAGTCTTCTTCCGCGCTTCCGAACAAGATAACACCATCCGCCGCTCCGCCCATGAAATAGCGGATATAATGCTGCTTGGATTCGTGGTCGGAATTGCAACTGCAAAATACAAGGCGGTAGCCGCTTTCCATGGCCTTCCGTTCCAGTTGTCCCGCCAGCTCCATATAGAGTGGAGAGTGGAAGGAATCGTACACCACGCCAATGACACCAGTCTTGCTGGTAACCAAGCTTCGGGCAGCAATGTTTGGCGTATAGCGTAGCTCTGCCGCCGCCGCTAATACCTTTTTCCGGGTTTCGGCATGAACACCGTATTGCTGATTCAGCACTTTAGATACTGTTGTTTTAGATACGCCGGCCAGTTTGGCAATGTCCAGGATGCTTGCGATTATGAGTTCCTCCTTCCTGATTGATCCTTATAGGGAACGTTCCCTATAAGGAATCTTATCCAAGTTCGCGCAAAAGCACAAGAACTTTTTAGGCGATCGTCGTTATCAGGAAAAAAAACAGTTTTCGCTGATTTATCATCAGGTTATCCAGCTATATCACTACCATTCGGAAGATAATGAGAGGTATCTCCATACATATCGATATGTGGTATATTATCGGTGAAATTTACTTTACATAAGGCAGTTGAGAGTATATCCGGCATCTCTCCGATTTCCTGCAATGTTTTATTCGAAAAATAAGCCATAATGACTTTTAAGGTGATCCGATGGGTAACGATCAGTAGCTTTTGCCCCGCATGATCGGTAAGGATGCGCTCAATGGAAGGAATGACCCTTTGTTCAAGCTGACGATAGGTCTCACCTGAGCCCACAGGAATATATAGATCGGGTCTAGTGAAGAATTGAGTATATTGCAAAGGATAATCCTGTTGGATCTGTTCGGTATTCATTCCTTCCCAGGCTCCCATATTGATTTCCATTAGCGCATCCAGTTGTCGTATCGGCAAAGCATGATCACCACTTAGAATTTGCGCAGTATGCACTGCTCTTGGGCTGGTACTAGAATAAATAGCCTCTAATTTCTCTCCAGCCAAACGATTCTTCAACCATTCCGCTTGTTGCTCTCCTAGGCGTGTAAGAGCTGAATTCTGATGTCCTTGCATCCGCTTCTGCAAATTCCACTTGGTTTGTCCATGACGGGTTAAATAGATAATCGTTTTTGTCATTTTCGCTTCCTCCTTCTCCATTGTTATAAGTATAAAATGAATTATCATAAATAAATAATATATAATTTCTAATAATCATAATGTATAATTATATAGAAGAAAATGCAGCATAATTAATAATAAACTTCAAACGTGCAGTGAGGTGATGAAGGAATGAACCTTCATGTTCTAGAATTGTTTTACTATGTTGCGATAACAGGTAGTGTGACCAAGGCTTCAGAACGATTGCACATTAGCCAACCTGCTATTTCGGCGCAACTTCGCAAGTTCGAGCGGGACAATCATATCACCCTATTTGAATTGCATGGCAGGAGGATGGTGCTTACTCCTTTGGGAAGTAGGCTGATTAAACCGCTTGAGAAATTCTTGACCATGGGTGAGCAGGTGCAACAAATTATTGAGGATTATCATAAATTTCCGCAGGGAAATATCCGCATCACAGGCAATTATCTTGCCACAAGCTTACTCATTCCTAGATGGGCATCTTTATTCAAACAACGTTTTCCCGAAATTGCTATTCAGATAACGACTGCTAATTCTCACGAAGCTATGGAGAAATTGAATAATTTTGAGACAGATGTGGCCATTTACAGTGATATGGAGTTCCCTACTCATAATAAGGGGGAGTTCGAGCACCGGGAATTGTACAAGGACGAGTATATATTCGTAGTTTCGCCGCAGCATCCTTTTGCCAAGCGACAGGTTAGTCTTGAGGATATCGTTGCTGAAGCATTTATTATGCGAGAAGAGGGCAGTGCGGCTAGAGAAAGGCTATTTCGGGTTTGTACAGAAAGAAAGGTGGGACAACCAAGAATTGAGCTGCAGTTCAGTGGGGCAAACGAAACGATTCTGGCTGTAATTGCGGGTTACGGAATTACTTTTGTGTCCTCATTATTGGCAGAGCCTTATCTCGCTCAAGGGACATTAGTCAAGGTTGAAGCAGGGGATACGGTGCTCAAGCATTCGATATGGATGGGCAGCCGCAAGAAGACATTGCAGGAAAGCTATGTCCAATCATTTATTGCTCTTGTAATGAAACATTTAGAGGATAATTCCCATAAACATAAGCTTTTTGGAATCTGATATAATGGGAATGGGAAAAGTGAAATCGGCTAAAGATTTCCACGAGGTTCTTAAACTATAAATTGAGCGTAATGAAGGAGAAGAAGCAAAGTGAATCAGAACAAAACGGTAACAAGATTTGCTCCTAGCCCTACGGGGTACATGCATATCGGAAATCTGCGAACAGCCCTATATGCGTATTTGCTAGCAAAGTCCAATAACGGTACATTTATTCTTCGCATTGAAGATACGGATCGGGAACGATTGGTTGAAGGTACCGTACAGGTCATTTATGATACGCTGGAACAGGCAAAGCTGAGGTATGACGAGGGGCCGAATGTCGGAGGCGAGCACGGTCCTTATGTTCAAAGTGAGCGAAAAGATATTTATCTGGAATACGCGCAAAAGCTAGTTTTATCCGGACACGCTTACTACTGCTTCTGCGATAAAGAAAGATTGGATACCTTACATGAGACCAAGGGCAACGTTGGCTATGATCGTCATTGCCGAAATCTTTCAGAAGCTGAGGTTAATGATAAACTTAATGCAGGAGTTCCTTATGTCATTCGCCAGAAGGTTCCTCTTGAGGATAGTACGACTTATCATGATGCTGTATTTGGAGAAATCTCAATAAATAATGCTGAAATGCAGGACACGGTCCTCATGAAGGCAGACCATTACCCAACCTATAACTTTGCTAATGTCGTTGACGATTACCTAATGGGTATTACCCACGTGGTTCGTGGTTCAGAATATGTTACCTCCACACCCCTATATATCTTGCTCTACAAATCGTTTGGCTGGGAGTGTCCGGAGTATGTCCATCTTCCATTAATTATGGGCAAGAATTCAGATGGCTCAGTCTCCAAGCTTTCAAAGCGCCATGGCGCCGTGAGCTTTCAGGATTTGGTTAGCGACGGTTATTTGCCTGAAACGATTATCAATTATATCGCATTGCTGGGATGGAGCCCCAAAGAAACGAACGAGGAGTTCTTCACGCTTGAGGAATTAGCACAGATCTTCCGAGTGGAGGATATAAACAAATCTCCTGCGGTATTCGATTATGACAAGCTATTGTGGTTTAACGGTGCCTATATCCGTAAGCTTGCTCCGGAACGCTTTAGCGAGTTGGCCATGCCTTATTTGCAGCAAGTCATTACGAAAGCTGTTGATATCGACAAAATTCTAACCTTGATTCAGCCACGTGTTGAAAAGCTCTCGCACATTCCAGAAATCGTTACCTTTCTTGAAACGCTGCCTGAATTTGACTGTGAGATGTTTTTAAACAAGAAGAACAAGGTAACCCTCGCAACTACGAAGGTGATTTTGCCAGCTTTGATTGAATTGCTTAAAGACTTGAAGAACTGGAATAACGATTATTTATTTGAACAGCTTAAGACTCTTGCTGATTCTCTAGAGGTAAAGAGCGGAACGGTCATGTGGATCACAAGAATTGCAATATCAGGTACACTCTCTACTCCAGGTGGAGCAACTGATATTCTAGAGATTCTCGGCAAGGATGAATCCTTACTC
>JAIMBU010000263.1 GCA_023511325.1 Gorillibacterium sp. | reverse complement strand
GAAAATGATTTACAACGTATTTTATGTGCAAAGGAGTTTTATTAATGAAAATACGCTCACTACTCGAATGTACGGTTGATACCGCTAATCCAGTCTCGGAACTCACGGCAGTAATTTCCGCTGTACTAGCGACGGACAAAGGCAATGAATCCGCTATTCTACGGGAACTGGACGAGGCAGTCGGTAACGCATTGGCTACGCTTGAAGGAGGCGTCGAACATTATTAAAAGGGCGCAGTTTTATAAGATATTACTCACGGTTATTATTACGATAGCGTTCGTAATTAGCGTAATCCGATCCGTGTGACAAATGAAGGGAGCGCGTTAATATGGCGCAAAAGAAACGTAAGAAGCGCGCACGTCCACCGCTGGACGAACGCCATTACCTAGCGATCGAGTTACTAACGACAGCGCCTACGAAGAACCTCGATGATATAGCGCGTGCGTGTATGGTAAACCGGAGAACGCTGTATAGATGGCGCTTACGTAAGGATTTCGAGAGAGAGCTACGTAAGGTTCATGAACGTAAGATGAACGAGCGCTCGCGTAGTCTAAAGGGGAGATTCAAGCTGCGTTCAGTTGCGGACATAGAGTGGTTCTTTAACACTATCGGAGTCGGTACGTTTTGATATACGTAACATTGAAGCCGAACGCGTTCACAACGTGTCCGAAACGCTTGTATTTACGGATTATCGGGCGTGAACTGGCGCTAGGAGCGAGATTCACACGGTTAACGGCGGGACATAAAGCGTCCCATTACTATACATTAGCGTGATTTTTCCTGTTCGACGGGGCAGGCGCGTGACCCTCCGAAACTTTTCGGTTGTTGACGGCGCGGACTGGACGGACTCCTAAATTCCGAGGGGGTTACGGTATTCACACGATAACGCGGTTGTATAAACATTGCATAAACGTGAGTCTGCGATACTTTAGCGTAATGAAGTAGACCGCGTAGGTATGCGGAATCTTACGTATGTATAAACGCTGTATATAGCGTTGGATTAACGTGAATTGATGGCACTCATAAAACGTGATAGGTACGCGGAATAATACGGGTGTCAACGTTTTGTATATGACCGCAAAATAAGGTTCTTTTGTGAACAAGTCTCGTATAAACTATGTATAACGTAAATACTACGATTATACCACGCTTTAAAGTGGTGAAGCACGACCCCAGCCCACCCTTCGAAAATGGCGTCGTCTGCTGTACGCTATTTCCGTGGTACAAAAATAACCTTTAGGTAAAATATGTAAATTAATAATATAACGCAGTATAGAGGGCGCAGTTTCAGCGGTTGATACCGTTTGAGGCTGCGCCCATTTTTGCGTTTACTTACGTTTCCTCGGCGCCCTAGATAGCCCTAGCCTCAACAACGGACTAAATTGCGCGTGTCGGTTACGGATATTCTCGTCGTCCATTTTTACGTATTTACGCGTCGTTTCAATCTGTGCATGTGATACGATCCGCTGAAGACTAAACAAATCGCCGCCGTTTAATAGATACGCGGTACAAAAATAATGGCGGAACTGATGGGGGTGCGTTAATTCTCTATCCACTCCGGCATTGTCCGCGTGAATTTTCAGACGCCGCCGGAAATGGTCGTCCTTTAGCGGTTCTCCGTAATTTGATAAAAAAATAAAATCCGTATCAAAATATCGCTTGTTCTCGTTCATCAACTCCAAAAGCACACGAACACTCTCCGCGGATATAGGGACAACGCGCGGCCGACGATTCTTGTTCATGCTAGCCGGTAAAACAACCGATCGCGTCCGAAAGTCAACGTATTCCTCGCGTAATTTCAGCGCTTCTTGGATGCGAAAACCGCCATCTGCGAGGAATATCATGAGGCATCTATCACGAAGCCCTGTATACGTATCCACGTCGGGAGCGTTAATCAATCTACGCAACTCATCGTCAGTAAACGTCGGCTTATCCTCGTGGTCAAAGAGGGGTGGCTTAATATTGGTTACCGGATTAAACGCAATCATGTTCTCCGGTGCTAGAAAGTTAAACATCGTACGGAGCGAACGCAACCGTAGCGCTATCGTATATGGTGATAACCCGACGCCTTCCAACTCGCGGCCGTGTACGCCTTCATACTTCGTCCGGGTAGTCATGTAGTTAACGTAGTCGCGTATTATCTCAGGCGTAATTTCATTTATGCGGGAAGCTACTTTAAATTCGTGAAGCCAGTCGCAGAAGTATTTCCAATGGCGGACATAGTCAGCTAGCGTTCTATCACGCATCCCCTCCGCCTTTTTAGCGCTGTAGAACACCGTAAATGCATCGTCAATAGTGTAATCGAGCGCGGCTATTGGCTTTCCCGCGCGTTTACCTTTAATCGAAGGCTTACCCTTACGTGGATCAATAGACAACGAAAAAACCTCCCGCATATTCGCAGGAGATTCATTAAAAGCGTAGCCCGACGGTTACCATCGTTTTAGCGTTTAGACCGTGTGCCTTGCGTTAGCCTAACGAAACCATTCAACGTGGCAAAACGTTGTACATACGCGGGTTTAACTACGTGGCGTTCCCGAGAGGGTTCGAACCTCCGACCTGCAGTTTAGGAAATAGAAAAATGTCCTATTCAGCTATATTCAAATCACCAATATTCCCTTATCCGTAAAGGGTTTTGGGTTGTTGTCAACATCAAGACTTGTCAAGTTTATTCAGTGTATTTCAGGGTTCTGTTCCCAATCCGTTCCCAATATTACAGTGGGTACGGGATCATAAATGTCGAGCTGATTAGCCGATCGTTCATTTGTTTTTTCGGATTCTTCCATGTACATATTGCTTGTCGTTTCTTCTCGAGCGTGACGCAGAATTTCTTGGATCGATTTTGTATCTGCTCCGCCCTCTCTTAATAGTCGAGCCGTAGTGTGTCGTAAATCGTGCAACCTAATCACTGGGAGTTTAGCCTGCTTCATTAGTCGGCCCCAGAAACGTGTTGGCGCATCAGGATAAAGCGGCTCACCAAAACCATTGTGGAATAAAAACTGCTTCTCCCCACCGCGCCAGATATCGATAGCCTCGGTCTTGGCTTGTTCCCAGATCTTTAGATAATCCTCTAACATGCGCATGTAAAATTTCGGCATGGGAACAAAGGCTTGGGACTCAATTGTTTTTGTTTCGGTTTCGACGGTTTTTCCTTGTTCATCAAAACTAATCTGCTTATCAACGTGTATGCCCCCACGGATAAAATCCACAAACGGCCATTCCACCCCGAGCATTTCTCCACGCCGGAAGCCACCCATTATCACGCCGATGAAGTACATACGCCAACGATCTTCTAACTCACCGAGGACCGCTAGTGCGTACCTAACCTCATCTGGTGAGTACGACTTCTTACGTTTGCGCATTTCCATCTTCTCTTTTTTTCCCCGGACTGGTCTACGCACACCATCCATAGGGTCGTTCGTAATGATCTTCCACTCTTTGGCACAACCAAAAATAGATTTGAGCAGTGAGTGTCTATTCAGTAGCGTATTTGTGGCCAGGGGCTTCTTCTTCCCGTCTTTACGGCCTTCAGGGGTGTGCAACTTTGTAAAGTAATCAACAATGTGCATGGTCTTTATCTTGCTCAATTCCATGTGCCCGAATTCCGGCATTAAGAGATTTATAGTTGCCATGCTCTTCTTGCGCGTATTATCACCGAGGTTCACATCCGCATATTTCTTCTTCCAATGGTCTTGTACGAACGTCTTAAAGCTCATCCGCGCCGGGCGGATATATTGGCCTGTGTCAACCAGTACCTGAAACTTAGCAAGTTCAGAGCTAAGGTACTGATCAAGCTTACGCTTGGATTGCAGCACCTCAAGGTCCCTAACCTTTACTGTCATCTTCTCTTGGTTTCTTCCATCCGCACCTGGGGCGGCTTCGACAATCAGTCGCCAAGAGGACTTACCACGTTGTTCGATTGGCATAGGTTTTCTCCTCTCTTTAGAACATATGTTCGGTTTTTGGTATATAGTGAACCGCCTCGCAGCGGGGAAGCGCAGGGTTAATTCTATAATTCTATAAGTTCTATGACCCCAAGAGGGTCAAAGCAAATGGTGTGCTGTGCGTCGATCGCGACGAGAAGCCCGTATTTCTCCTGATAATGTTTAAACGCCTCTCCCAAAAAGTCTTCTGTTACCCCGAAATATTCCGCTAATTCGAACCGATTCCGTATGCCAGTCTTATGGGCCTGTACAATATCAGGCAAAGGAATAAGCCTCTCGTATCCCCAATTCCTAGCCCGTTTCTCCTGCTTTCGAGATCCTACATCTGTCTGATCAAGAATATTGCCTACACTAGTGTAATAATGCCCTGTCTCTTCTGCTATGACACAGCGCTTTTCAGCACTATTCTCTATAGCTTTCGGATTTAACGTAATGACCCCATCTACATAAAGGCCTTTCAATCCCTGATTTTTGAAATCGTGATATCTTATTTGAATTCCGGCTTCATTTGCCTCATCTAGTAGTTTCTCCGGCAATCAGCTTCACGTCCTCTTAGACTTGATGTATTTGGCGTAGTCCAAGATTTCCTGCATTTCCTCTTCGGTATACGCTTCCCCCTCAAAATGCGCAGCTATGGTTTCGGGTTCGAATTTTTCTGGAGAATTAGAAGAAAGTATTTCTGGAATTGTTTTAGATATATAGCCTGCTGCTTCAAAAATTGATTTTCGATCAGCCATCCAGTCATTTTGATTGTTATCGGCTATTTTGCAAATAAATTCGATTGGTGGTTGTTCGTACACCATGCCCGAACAAAGCCGATTAAGATAATGCTCATCTATCCCGGTATCGTCTGAAAATTCTTTGATTGATCTTCTATATCTTACTAAATTCACAATGGATGTGAATCTTTCTTTGTCAAAGCCATAGATAATCCTGTCTACAGAAATATTAAAGTGATCTGCGACTTTTTGTATTTTGTCAATTGAAGGTGAGCTCTTGACCCAGTTGTATATTGTTCCATTTCCAAAACCAAGTTCTTTTTCTAGTTTTGGGACAGTTGTTCCGTTTTGGGCACAAACTCTTTTAATGTTTTCGACGATCCCCAATCTAATTACCTCCAAAATAGATAATAATCAAATTTAAACCGATTAAAATCAAGTATCACGTTGACTAACCGATAATAATCGGATATACTCACCATAACAGCTTAATTAGTTGCTTATAAGGCAATAAAAAACAGAGGGTCAGCAAAACCCATTTCAAAAATCGTTCCCCAACGACTTATTTAGCTATGTCTTCTTTCCGATAATAGAATATTTTCGGTTGGTTGTCAACAATTAAGCTGTTAATTTTACAAATGATTACAAAGGAGGGTAGAAG
>JAIMBU010000262.1 GCA_023511325.1 Gorillibacterium sp. | reverse complement strand
TGTCTCCCCTTTCTCAAACCATCCACTAAAACAGAATTAGAAAACACTTTATAAAAAAAAGCGGTAGACCTTAGAGGTCGCCGCTTTTTACTATACTGTAGAGATTATGCTCTAAAAGGATTTACTCTCTCCGCTAGTTTTTCCAATAGCCTGTTATGGTTTACTCGCCCTGAAAAACTTCTCGTTCCTAGAGATAGCGCTTCGTTTGGAAAAATACGTTCAGCCTCCCAACACAAAGGCCTCTCCAGGTGCAAGGATATGCAGTCGGCTGTCCGAATGGGTAATGCTCGGAGCTAGTTGCGCCGGATCTCCGTTGAAAGGAAGTGCGTCGGGAGCATCATAAGTGCCGTAATGGTGCGGGATGAGAATGGCCGATTCATAATGATTGGCCAAGCGAATTTCGTTCTGGTTTCCTAAGTGGTACGGGTCATCCGAGACGTCCAACAGTAAGACGTCGACCTGCCCCATCTGCAGGTGTGCAGGTAGAAAACGGGTATCTCCGGTGAGCCAGATCGTACCTTCTGGTGTACGCAAAAGAAAGCCGCAACAATCTTCCGGACCATGTGGAGGACCGTACTTCTCTGGTTCCTTCTCTTGCCAAGGGTGGTCGGCAGGGGTGAGCGTGATTTCAACTGTGCCTATGCGCACAGTTTCTCCGATTCTCAAGGTTTGCGTCTGCTTGGCAGGGACACCAAGTGATTTCAAATTACCAACAACAGCAGCCGTTCCTCCGAAGACTCCTCCAGTTCGAACAAGTGTCCTCGCCGTCAACGGCGCCAAGTGATCGGTATCGGTATGTGTATAGAGGACGGCATCTAAGCGTGGAACCTCATGAGCTTGAATGGGCAGCGGTGACAGCAGACGCATCCCTAGCTCGCAAATATCATGGGAACCCGACTTCATCGTTAGAACGGGATCAATCATAATTAAGGTTCCGTGGCAGTTGAGTAGAAACCCCGAACCTGTCAGCCAGCGGATTGTCGTATCGGATGATTCGGAAAAAGCTAAAGTGAGAATTGGAACAGGGGCAGGCGGTCTAGCTTGAAATTTAGCGTCGTCATTTCTCATCAGAGAGATCCTCCTCAATCCATGGAACACAATTCTACGTCAAAGCCGTAGCCCTGCGTTCTACAGTTCAGCCACAATTTTGCCGCGAACATGCCTTTGCGACAAACGGGTGAGCGCATCCGGTACTTGCTCCAAACGGATGACTTCCTGCACCATCGAGACCACCTGCTTGCTGAGAATAAGCTGCATGAATTCCTCCGCCATTCGGGCGAGATCTTCTTCAGACTTGCGGTTGCCGGAACCAAAGGCACCAGCAAGCATGAGCTTGTGAAGCGAAAACGTTTGGCTGGACGGCTGGAAATCGGCAACATTCTCCGGAGCTCCCGCTATGCAGGCCAACTGCCCACCGAAAGCAAGCATAGACAAATCCTTCTGCGCGGTCGCCCGATTCAGGGAGTTCAGAATGAGGTCCACGCCCGCACCACCCGTAATTTCCTTGACCCGCTCCTGCACATCCTCAAGGCTGTAATCAATGACGAATTGGGCTCCCAGACTTTTTACATAATCGAAATTGCTTGGAGAAGCTGTCGTTATGATCGTGGACGCGCCAAAAGCTTTGGCCAACTGGATGGCATAACCCCCCACCCCTCCGGCGCCCGCGTGAACAAGGATGGATTGTCCTTGTTGGATATGCATCTTGCGCATTAAAGCCTGATAAGCTGTTAATCCAGCGCAAGGAAAGGCCGCTGCTTCGACAAAGGAGATCCCCTCTGGGATGGCAGCTACCGAGTGCGCGGTCGTCACGTTATATTCTGCATAACCTCCTGGCTTGGTGAAATCGGTGATGTAAGCCACCCGATCGCCTGATTTCCATTGGGTTACACCTTCCCCGACCTCATCGACGATTCCCGCCACATCGATGCCAAGCACGAACGGATAGATCCAAGCAGGATGACCATTTTGCGAAACCTTATAGTCAATGGGGTTCAAGCTTGCTGCCCGGACGCGAACTCGGATTTCCCCCGGTCCTGGGTTGGGAACAGGCAGCTCAGTCATTTCCAATGTGTCGGGTTTTCCCGGTTTCAGTAGCACTAAAGCTTTCATTCGGTATCCTCCTTAAAAAAAGGCACTGTCTTGAGATAAACAACGTCAACCTTATGACATAAAGGTCCGTTTAGTTCCGTTACGCGTAGCACCTCTTTCCATTCTGGGTCATTACCAAAATGATCAAACCCTTGATTCCGTGCTGCCATGTCCTGATGTTCCATAACATAATAAAGACGATTATTTGCTTCCTCCATATCTTCCCAAAACTGCGTAACCTTTAGCCCATGCTTCTCAAATAGCTGCAGCGTGTGGTCGCTAAACCTAGCTTTAAGCTCCTGCATTTTTCCAGGATTAGCATGGTAGATCCTAAGTTCATATATCATGATCTCTTTCCCTCCATCTATTAAAAAATTCAAACGTTGCCCTAACGCTACTACATGTTAATTGTATCATTTACAAAATGGAATCTCTAGCGTTCCTGCAGATCCAAAGTTTAGCGCAATCCTCATTGCTAATGCTCGCCTCTATGTATTCAAACTGGAAATATGCATGAATATTTATGTTCTTTTTCATGTTCTGTGGGACTTCTACGATAGCTGAACCCTGCATTGTTACAACTAGCTTAACATCCTGTTAACTCCCAGCAAATAATTCCCTGTTATGCTCAGTGCAACAAGTGTATGAGGAGGGGAATCTATGCGTCTGGCATTATTTACGGACACCTTTTTTCCACAAACGAACGGGGTTGCTCACACGCTTTATCGGTTAACCAAGCATTTGCACCGCCGCGGCATAGAGCATCTGCTATTCACTCCGAAATCCGCCCCGGAAGACAGTTATGCTGCCCCGATCCGCCCTATTGCCAGCATTCCTTTCTTACTGTACCCCGAGTGTAGGCTCGCACTGCCGAGCATGCTCTCTATACGCAACCAACTGAATGCCTTTCAGCCCGATTTGCTTCATATGGCAACCCCCTTTAATATCGGCTTGTGTGGACTCCGCTTGGCGCATCGATACAATCTCCCGCATGTTACTTCCTACCATACCCATTTCGACCGTTACCTTGAATATTATCGGTTGAAAAGAATGGTTCCGCTCTATTGGAAGTACATGAAATGGTTTCATCAATCCTGCGATGCTACCCTTGCCCCATCTCTTGAAACGATAAATTCATTGCGTTTGCAGGGTTTTAGCCGACTTAAGCTCTGGTCCAGAGGAATAGATTGCCAACTGTATACGCCGGAGAAGCGCAGTGAGGATGTGCGCGAGCGCTATGGAATTACTGCCCCTCTGCTGCTGCTTTATGTGGGTCGGATTGCTCCGGAGAAAGACATTGCTACTCTCGCTCTCGCCATGCAAAAGCTACCCGAATCCATGCAAGCACAGATTCATTGGCTGATTGTAGGAGACGGCCCACTTCTGCCGGAGCTGCGGACGCAAGCCCCGCGCAATGTCACGTTTACCGGCTACAAGTATGGCGAAGAGCTTGCGCAGCTGTATGCCTCGGCAGATCTGTTCGTGTTTCCCTCCAGTACGGAAACCTTCGGTAACGTCGTCCTTGAGGCAATGGCCTCAGGACTGCCCGTCATTGCCGCGGATGCAGGCGGTGTAAGAGATCTGGTATTACCCGGGCGAACCGGCATAATGGTTGAACCTCGACAGTCGGAGGCTTTGGTTCGTGAGATCTGCATATGGGCGAACCAGCCCAAGCAGTTGGCAGCTATGGGCCTCGAGGCCCGGCGGCAAGCGCTTGGCCGCTCTTGGGAAAGTGTTTTTGATGGACTCATTAATGATTATGAAGAAATTACGGAAGCTCGGCGTACTAAGAAGCGGGCGGAGATCTTTACCGCATAGTGACGAATAA
Organism: Gorillibacterium sp.; assembly: GCA_023511325.1. Lineage (GTDB taxonomy): Bacteria > Bacillota > Bacilli > Paenibacillales > NBRC-103111 > Gorillibacterium. The sequence goes on along the minus strand of JAIMBU010000262.1, from coordinate 1,402 downwards.
GCATGGAGGCATGTTGCTGCTCCAGATATTTGCGAAGTGTTATCTTTGTTCGCAAGGGTAATGAATCCGAGATGGAATTAACGAGACATGGAAAACGGTTGAACAGAGTAAAATCTGCTCAACCGTTTCTTAATGGAATGAAACGTTGCGTTAACCTTATAAGTTAATGTTGACCCTTTACCCGTTTCATGAATAGGGGCGATGATCAGACCAAGGAAAGCGATAACCAAAGCAAAGAGGAATACTGCTTGAACGCCTGCTGTATAGGCTTGCAGCCCAATCGCTGGTTCGGTTGGGTTCACAGCCTTCTCCAGAAACTTCGTTTGGCCCGCCATCATAATGCTGACGGCAAGTGCTGTGCCAATTGCACCGGCAACCTGCTGCAACGTGTTCATAATCGCTGCACCATCAGGATACAGCTCGCGTGGGAGTTGATTCATCCCATTGGTCTGGGCGGGCATCATAATCATTGAAATCCCAATCATCAACATTGAATGGAGAACAATAACAAGAACCGTAGCGGAAGCTACCGTAATATTTGAGAAAAACCAAAGCGCGACAGCCACAAGAATTAGTCCAGGAATAACCAACCATCTCGGACCATATTTATCAAAAAGTCTTCCCGTTAAAGGAGCGGTTAATCCGTTTAACACTCCACCGGGTAGCAGGATCAATCCTGCGTATAATGCAGACAATCCAAAACCCTCTTGCAAATACATCGGCAGAATTAACGCAGAGGAGAGAATGATCAGCATGCAGGTGAACACCATCAGCACCCCAATGGTAAACATGGGATATTTAAATGCGCTCAGGTTGATCATCGGCTTCTTAAGTGTCAGTTGGCGAAGAACAAATAAAACAAGCGCAATCCCACCAATACTGAGTGAAGCAATCACTTTAGGGCTATTCCAGCCGCCATCGCCTGAGCTACTAAAGCCAAATACAATACCACCAAAGCCAAGCGTGGATAAAGCAATCGAAAGAATATCGAATTTAGGCTTTGTTGGAGTGGTTACATTTTGCATGAATAGAATACCACAAACAAGTGAAAGCACTAAGAAAGGAATCGATATCCAGAATATCCAACTCCAGCCCAGCCCATGAATAAGCAGTCCAGATATGGTCGGTCCGACAGCCGGAGCAAACATAATCACCAGCCCGATCAATCCCATTGCGGCCCCCCTTTTCGCTATCGGGAAAATGAGCAGGACGGTATTAAACATCAGTGGGAGAAGAATCCCCGTACCCACGGCTTGGATGACTCGCGCTGTCATCAATACACCAAAGCTAGGCGCAAGAGCGGCAACGAATGCCCCCGAAATAGAGAAACAAAGCGCCGTAATAAAAAGCTGTCTTGTCGTAAACCGCTGCAATAAAAAGCTTGATACCGGAACCAACACAC
>JAIMBU010000261.1 GCA_023511325.1 Gorillibacterium sp. | reverse complement strand
GTTCATGGTGATGGCAACCGATTTAGCGGAGCTCGTTCTTTTTTACATGAAACCGCGATCGCTGATGAACAAGAGCCCCCACAGCTTGATTACGAGCTGCCTGAATGGATTAAAAGCTGGATGGCAGAAGCTTTTACACCTGCTGACCCCGCCACAAAGCAAGAAAGTGACAATGACGAAAAATAACAGTTGGCACAAATAAACGGCCAATTTGAATAAAAAAGGAGCAGACCGTTTCTAATCAACATAGGTTGAGAAGAAACGGTCTGCTTTTTTGCCTTGTAAGAAATTAATTAGAGAATCGGTTACGACTGTTCACCTTTAGAAGAACGGGGAACCGAATCCACCGCCAAATCCACCGCCAAAGCCTCCTCCGAATCCACCAAACGGACCAAACCCACCGCCAAAGCCTCCTCCGAATCCACCATCAAATCCGCCGCCGAATCCACCAAACGGACCAAAGCCTCCGCCAAAAGCAAACGGAGAGGTTCCGATGGCAAGAAGATCAAATAAGACGAGTGGAATGAACGCTTTAGTGGAAGCCTTCTTGTTATTGCTAGTCGCCAGAATAAGCTTGTTGCCCTTAATACTGACAAGCTTACCCGCAACAGCTGTCCCATCTTTTTTCAGCGCATAGACCTTATAGCCGATCAGTTTTCGGACCGCCTCTTTCTTCACTGAAGATTGTACCAACGCAAGCACCTCCTGTTACCAGTCTAATTTTATAGTATGGAAGGTGAACGATCCTGCTTGGATACAAGTACAATCGGGCGAAAAATGTGCGGATGGTGGAATAGCGCTATTCTTCAATATGGATAAACTATAGTAGCGCATGCGGGGTAAAGCTTCGCTAGGTGCAAAGAGGAGGCGGCACCATGATTCGCAAAAGGGTTCCGGAGGATGACAGGGAAATCCTCAAGCTGGTCAGAAAGGAATTGCTCCCGTTCGTCCATCACACTTTTCCTGGGGTAACGACGAACCTTAAAGAGCTCAGAACAAGACTGAATCGAGGAACGGTATATATTGTCGGGATGACCAACTCGGTGGGCAAAGCAAAGGTTGGAGGTTTTCTGGCTACGGTAAAGAACGACTCGGCGATTTGGCTCGATATGCTGGCGGTGAGCAAGGAGCTTCAGGGTAAAGGCTGGGGGAGCGCTTTAATGGAGAAGGCGGAGGCGGATGCACGGGCGAGTGGCTGCTCGATCGCTAACTTATTCGTTGATGCGGTTAACCCAAAGGCCCGTACGTTCTATGCCAAACGAGGTTATGTTCCTGTCCGCTATGTTGAGGAGGTCGGTTGTTTCCACTTGAGCAAGTATCTTAGCAAGTCAGGCGATCGTCTCCTGGGGCAATCGTACAATCCATTTCAAAAGTCCACCATAATATAGATTGTGTACGGAACAGTGTATACAACATAATAAACGGTTATCACGAGAGGAGTTTTATCGATGGCCTATGGTTATGGTGGCGGTGTCGGTGGCGGTTATGGTGGCGGTTATGGTGGCGGTTTTTGCGGCCCCTGTGGGGTTGTAGCCCCGGTTGTTAACAATTGTGGCAGCGGGATCGGCGTTGTTCTTGTTCTGTTCATTCTGCTGATCATTATCCTCAGAGCCTTCATCTAAAAAAACCACCAAGAGAAGAATCCGGCGCCTTGTGGTGCTGGATTCGCTCTCGTTGTACGACATTCTGGAACTCTCCAGCGCGCATCCTGAATAAATCGAATAATATTTGTGGACAAGCCATCTGACGTACTATAATCATAGTACAGATTAGTACAGTTGAAACGGAAGGGTTGTAACACATGGATTCGTTTGAGAATGAAGTGTCGTTAACCAAGCATGAGCAAATTCTAAGGTATATCGAGAGCTTACGCGTTGGAAGCCACATATCCGTCAGGAAGATCGCCAAAGATTTGGTTGTTAGTGAAGGAACCGCCTATCGGGCAATTAAGGAAGCGGAGAACAAAGGGATTGTCAGTACGAAGGAACGGATTGGGACCGTACGGATCGAGAAGCGACAGAAGAATATTGATAAGCTAACTTTTCATGAGGTCGTGAATATTGTCAACGGACAAGTACTTGGGGGTGCCAGAGGCCTTCATAAATCACTCCATAAGTTTGTCATCGGTGCGATGGAGCAGGTTGCGATGCTGCGATACATTGATGCCGGAAGTCTGCTTATTGTTGGAAATCGGGAAACTGCCCATAAAGGAGCACTGCAGAATGGAGCGGCTGTGCTGATCACAGGGGGTTTTGATACCAATGCGGAAGTTAAACGGCTTGCGGATAGTCTAGGTCTACCGATTATCTCCAGCGCCTTTGACACGTTTACCGTCGCTTCCATGATCAACAGAGCGATCTATGATCGGATGATCAAGAAGAAGATCATGCTGGTGGAGGATGTTATCAGTCATACCAAGCTACATACGCTCAAGATCAGCAGCACGGCAGCAGATTGGCGTAGGCTGGCTGATCTTGCCGGCTTTGATCGTTTTCCGGTGGTTGACGAATGGAATCGAGTCATTGGTATGGTTACCGCTAAGGATGTGGAGAATGCTACGCCCGATCAGACGGTTGAAAAATACATGACCCGTAATCCGATTACGATTCAACTACAGACTTCTGTCGCATCGGCTGCACATCTGATGATGTGGGAAGGAATCGATCTGTTGCCAGTAGTAGATACCGGAAGAAAGCTACTGGGGAGCGTCAGCCGCAGTGAAGTTCTCAAGGTACTCCAGTATATTCAAAGGCAGCCGCAGATTGGAGAAACCTTTGATGATCAAATCTGGGCTAGTTTTGTCGAATTCGTTAGTGGAGATGACCATATTGCATTTCGTGGCAAAATGTCTCCGCAGATGACCAATCAGCTGGGAACCGTATCCTCGGGTGTTTTGATCACACTTTTGACACAGGCGGCGTACCGGGTAACTGAAAGAAATAAAAAGGGGGATATTGTCATCGACAACATCTCCACCTATTTTCTGCACCCTGTTCAGATGGAAAGTGAAATTGTCATCCAACCCGTCATTCTTGAGGTGAGTCGTAAGTTCGCCAAAATAGAAGTCACCATGCATTCAGAGGACAGGCTTGTAGCCAAAGCACTAATTACGGCTCACGTGTTTGATGATTTGTGAGTCGTAGTAGCAAGGACTGATAGATTTGGTTTACATCAAACCTCAAACCAAGGCGTTAATTCAATGATTAGGGTCCGACAGCTGTAGGCTTGATATATTCTTTTACGGTGACCCATACTGTGAGTTCAGATTGAATGACAATAAGCGATTGGACCTTGATGCGGTAATCCTTGCCATGAATGTCTGGGTAAATTTTTCCGTCAATGAGCTGAATGAATACTTGTGGGGCTGCTTTTACCGCACTCACGGGTTTACCCATCGCCACCTGCATATCATCATGAATGGTTTTGCGAAGAACATTCTCCAATAAGTCTTCCACTGGTTCATGAGTTTGGTCCACCATAATCTTGACCTGACTGATCATCTGCTGTTTGTTGCGTAGTCCGGTCAAGGAGATCAAGTCCGCATGAGCTTGTTCAAGCTCCGTGTGCAGGAGGTCATTTTCAATAGCGAGTAACGTGAAATTATTCTGGTGAATACTCATAAAGACAGCACTGCCACATACGGCACCTACCATGAATAGTGCAAACCCAAAAAGCCAGCTGCGATAACGGTCAAATTGGGGAACTCTCACACCTTACCTCCTGGTCCGCCACATATCCAGTGCACGAGAGAGTAGCCCAGTTGTGCTCCGACAAAGGCACTGGCAAAGCAGAGAATATGTTTAATCGCTGGCGAGAGATAGCCTTCTTGAAAATACGCCTCAATGATGTGGATGGGATCAATGGTTCCTCCAGCAGCAGCGATCATCGCCCAGATTTTGATGTTGGATGCGACTGATTCCATCGTACTTGCAGGGGGCTGAAGCATTAGTACTGACCCGATCCCAGCCAACAAGCTTCCGCCCAGCACAAAGCCGAAGGCAATGAAAAAGTCGAGGATCCATTTGACCAGAAACGCATTCACAGTTACACCTTCCCGCCATTTAGGTTGCCTGTGACTGCATTTGGACCGGACAGGCTCAAAGGATGTATATGCTAGGGGGAGCTGGCTTTAGAAGTCAGGAATGTGAAATGTTGGATGGTCCAAAACGTTTCTTGTGCATAAAGTCATTCAAGCTAGATGTTCGGATTGCGATAACGGCGATAATGCTTTGTGAAACTTATGGTAAATATTTTACTTGTAGCAGGGTTTCTTTCCAGCCTTCGTATCGCGTAGTCAACCGTTATACTGAGAAGAAAAGTTAGTAGCGCATAGCCAGCTAAACCTGAGAAGACAGCAAGTAGTGGCGACAGAGATAGTGAACGCGCAAGCAGCACAGTAGGAAGCACGGGTAGCAGATTGCTACAGCCGAAAATGATCAGTCGAGCATTTGAAGTCTGAATTGATTCACTTGGGCAGCCATTCATGCAACCCTCGCATTGCCAATTCCAAACGGGCTTACCCGAACTCATCCTGATTGTGCTGACTGGACAAGTCCGAGCGCAGGCACCGCAACCCGAGCAGGAGTTATCTGCTATGTATAATTTACCGAGAAAACGTCTGCCGATGTATGATAAGCCCAAAATATAGGAACGGATAGTGTACGCAGTAAATGGTTTTTATGTCTAAGAGAAATATGGCCTAAGGCTATCTTTTCAGTAAAGTCAGCAACCGATTGGTCCGCACGTTGGCAGATGTTTTTAGTGGTTGGCACATCTGGTGAATTAAAAAATTGTGTCCAGTTTTCGGGATAGGTAACCAAATCAGTAAAACCTACGGTAAGTCCAGCGCGCTCCAGATGAGATTTCACTTGATTGAGTGCTTGGCCTTCAAAGCCGGACAGCTCACCTGTGGTTCCGCCTACTGCAATGATCGCCGCGCGACCTTCTTGGACAACCTTTAGTCTGCGTACATACTTCAGCACTAGCGAAGGAGCTCCAAAACCGTAAACAGGGAACATGATGACATGTAGTGGAGCAGTTTCGAGGTTGGGTATTTGAATGCTCATATCGACCAGTGTGACGTTATAGCCATAATGAGACAATCCTTCATTGATGATATTGGCAGCCCTTCGGGTATTCCCTGTCCCTGAAAAATAATGGATATATGCCTTTTCCATTTTAGGCCTCCTATACAATATGGAAATTATTATATAATTAATTGGATAAAAAAGGCTGTGACAATAGATGCGAATGTAGGTTCGCATCCTGCTGGTATTGTGGTAAAATAAAAGGAGCATCATTATAAAAGATGAACTAAGAAAACC
>JAIMBU010000260.1 GCA_023511325.1 Gorillibacterium sp. | reverse complement strand
TCAAATCCGCCGTAAGGTCCTCGCCAGCAATTCCCCCGTCCTTTTTATCCAAATTGGTCAAAAAAACAATGGTCGGCTCCCTTCCGGTTATTCAGGAAGAGATGCCACCATTGTTTTTTCTACGCCTACCTGTTCAACAGACTCCCCACATAGCGCAGCAGCTCATTGGCACAGACCGGGCAATAGCCATGCCCTTCGATCAAGCGGGCAGACACTTCGTTGATCCGCTTCAACTGCCGTTCATCTGGCGTTTTGGTCGACGTAGTGATCTTGACTACGTCCTTCAAATCAGTGAACAGCTTCTTCTCGACCGCTTCTCGTAGCCGCTCGTGGGAGCTGTAATCGAACTTCTTGCCCTTGCGTGAGTAGGAGGAGATACGGATAAGGATTTCCTCGCGGAACGCCTTCTTGGCATTCTCCGAGACGCCAATCTGTTCCTCAATCGAACGCATCAGCCGCTCGTCGGGATCAACCGATTCGCCCGTCAAGGGGTCTTTGATTTTACCCCAATTGCAGAAAGCTTCAATATTGTCGAGATAATTATCAAAGAGAGTCCGCGCTGACTCCTCAAAGGAATAGACAAAGGCCTTTTGGACTTCCTTCTTGGCTAACTCATCGTATTCTTTACGCGCAACCGAAATGAAATTCAGGTAGCGATCCCGCTCTTCTTTGGTAATCGACGGGTGTTGGTCGAGCCCCTCCTTAATCGCCCGCAGTACGTCAAGCGCATTGAGACACTGCACATCCCTCTTGATCAGCGCGCTCGATATCCGATTGATCACATAACGAGGATCAATCCCCGTCATGCCCTCCTCTTGGAATTCATTTTGCATTTCCTTGAGATCCGCATCCTTGTAGCCCTCTATGGTTTCTCCATCGTACATCCGCATCTTCTTGACCAAGTCCATCCCATGCTTTTTCGACTCCTTCAAGCGCGTAAGGATAGAGAATAGAGCGGCAGTCTTCAGCGCATGGGGAGCGATGTGAATATAGCTCATGTCACTTTGACCAATCAACTTGGCGTAGATTTTCTCTTCCTCCGAGACCCTGAGGTTGTAGGGAATAGGCAGCACAATCATCCGCGATTGCAGTGCTTCATTTTTTTTGTTGGCAATGAACGAGCGGTATTCCGTTTCATTTGTATGAGCAACAATTAATTCGTCAGCACTCATCAACGCGAAGCGGCCTGCTTTAAAATTCCCCTCCTGAGTTAACGACAGCAGGTTCCAGAGAAACTTCTCATCGCACTTCAGCATCTCCTGAAACTCCATCATCCCGCGATTGGCTTTGTTAAGCTCACCGTCAAAACGATAAGCTCGTGGATCGGACTCTGAACCAAATTCGGTTATGGTGGAAAAGTCGATGCTGCCCGTCAGATCTGCGATATCCTGCGATTTGGGGTCGGATGGACTGAAGGTCCCGATTCCCACCCGATTGGTTTCCGAGATCAACACTCGCTCCACCGGGAAGCTTTCGATTCGCCCTTCAAATTCATTCTTCAAACGAAGCTGGCAGTGCGGGCATAACGCACCCTCAATTCGAACCCCAAGCTCCTGCTCAACCTCCGGACGAAGCTCGAAAGGAATTAAATGCAACGGGTCCTCATGCATAGGGCAGCCCTGAATAACGTATACGGCTCCTTCCTCTGTCCGCGAAAAGCGTTCGAGCCCTCGCTTTAACATGGTCACCAAGGTTGACTTCCCACCGCTCACTGGACCCATTAAGAGCAGGATCCGCTTGCGAACATCAAGCCTTCGCGCCGCCGAATGGAAATAATCCTCGACGAGCTTCTCTAAAGGCCGATCCAATCCATAAATTTCATTCTCAAAAAACTTATATTTATTGTGGCCGTTTACGTTCTCCACGCCCTGGGCAGCGATCATCCGATAAACGCGAGTGTGCGCGCTCATTGCTAGCTCCGGTTGCTCCCGAACCTTCTCAATGTATTCCGCCAATGTTCCGTTCCAGAGTAACTTTTCATTTTCTTCCTGGTGCTCGGCGATCCTTTTGAAGATATCCATAATGGCCTCCTCTCCCCTGTGTAGAAAATGTCAACGTACTAATTATTATGCAGATGAAGAATTGAAGTTGACCGAAAGTTCCAACTTAACCTAACATGGATGGTTGAAGTTCAAATTCTGTCCATAAGAAAGGTCCTCACGATAAGGAAAAAAGATCGGTAAACCTAACGATATAAGCTTCGATGGAGGAATATTTTATCTAGAAGACTCATAGACTTAGAGTAGGAATAAGAGAGTAAGAGAATAAACATGAGCCGCAGGATCCTCTTGTTACGAACATCCGTACGCCACATTTCGGCTATTATGCTATAATAAATCTATGAAAAAGAGAAAAAGCAAGGAGTTATAGAGCATGCCTATTCAAAGTGAAACCGAGCTGTACGAGCCGGTTAAAGCTTTTTTTGAACAATTAGGATATGAGGTCAAGGGGGAAATTCTCAGCTGCGATCTGGTTGCCTTGCGTGGGGAAGAGGAACCAGTGCTGGTTGAATTGAAGCGTACGTTTAATCTGCCACTGGTCATCCAAGGCATTGAACGACTTCAACGCTCAGAGCGAGTCTATCTAGCAGTTGAACAGAACCCAACAGGGAAAGCTCCTTATGGGCTCAAGTGGAATGAGTTGCAGAAGTTATGCCGCATGCTTGGTCTTGGACTGCTGGTGGTACACTTCTATAAATCGAAGGCTCCTGTAGTAGAGCTGTTATGTGATCCGGGGCCATATGCCCTTGCCCGAAAGCGTCGGCAAACGGTCAACTTGGTACGAGAGTTTCATGAGCGCAGTGGCGATTACAATACAGGTGGGAGCACCAAGGTGAAGCTGATGACTGCATATCGTGAGAAAGCCCTACTTTGTGCTCACCATCTCTATCATGAAGGCCCACTCAAAACACGAATTCTTCGCGAATTGACAGGCAACCAACACGTCACAGCTATGCTGCGCAACAATCACTATCTCTGGTTTAAACGTACGTCACATGGCGTTTATGAGCTTGCTCCCCAAGGAGAGCAAGCCCTCAGCGATTATGCCGCGATACTTGCAAACATGCTGGAGAAACGAAGTCGAACAGCAGTAGTAATGCCTGACAATACAGAAGTTAAGCTGCCTACGAGGAAAAGAGAAAAGAATATTAAAATCACAAAATAAAATATATCTTGACATTTCTCTTTATATGTGATATAATATATTATTTTATTGACATTGATTCATTTTTCTTTTATTATCCTATTGGGCAGAGATAGCAGGACATCCAGTCGCAGCTCTGTGCTCACAGGTTAATAGGAGGGATAGAATGAGAATAATGGATGGCATCCACATGTTAGAAATCACACAAGTCATAATGGGGAAGCAAGATACCATAAATCCTACTCTGTTCTTCGACGAGGATAACGTTATCTTGGTTGATTCGGGTTATCCCGGCCAACTTGAGAAGCTGCGCGAGGTTGTGGAGCAAGCAGGATTGACCCTTGATGCTATCAATAAAATCATTGTCACTCATCAAGACATCGACCATATCGGATGCTTGTCCGCGATACAGGCTAATGCCATCCATCCAGTGGAGATCCTTGCAGACGAAGCAGAACGACCCTACATTGAGGGTACCAAAGGGTTGATCAGAATCACTCCTGAAGTTCTCGCCGGGATTGATGCTATTATCCCCCTAGAGGTACCAGAGGAATGGCGCAGAGCCTTTAAAGCAACACTAATGAACCCACCTAGCGCCAAAGTAGATCGAACGGTAACAGATGGAGAGTTACTCCCCTATTGTGGGGGGATTACTGTTATTCGTACACCTGGTCATACACCAGGACATATCTGCCTTTATCACCATAAGAGCCAGACATTGATCGCTGGCGATGCATTGACCGTCAGGGACGGACAATTATTCGGGCCAGAAGTTCAGCTTGCCCTTGATCCAGAGCTTGCTTATGCTTCCCTACAAAAGCTGCACTCTTACGACATCGCTACAGTGATATGCTATCATGGTGGAATTTATCAGCATCATGTGAATGAGCGTATTGCCGAATTGAGCATGGGGCACTCCTAGAATTACATCAAAACAAGCAGCCTTCTAAGGTCCAAAAACCTTAAAGGCTGCTTGTTTTGATGCAAGGAAAGAATTTCTATTTTCTGAAAGGATCTGACTGAAGGATCTGAAAGGAGAGGATTTATTTTCTCCCAATCAGGCCGACGATGATAACCTGGGTAGCTGCCGCAGCCATCAGCAGAAGGGTCAGCTTGTTCGTATCTAAATCACCGCACAGAATAATAAGGACAAGAATAGAAAGGACCCGCCCTATATTCAGGAACGTCTCCCGGAATACCACAGATTCAATTCGTAGCTGCCCTTTAAGCGGGAGCTGAGAAGTCAGCTTGAAGTAATAGGAGGTCATTATATTGCCCTGCATGGGATTAAACAGTGCATTAAGAATAAGAAAACCAAGTACAGTTACAATCGTATACTCAATTCTCATCAATGTGGCACCTGCAAGGTAACCGACTGCGACCAAGAGTAGAAAAAATCGCTTCCGCTCTTCTTTAACAAACCGCGGCAAGAAAAAGGCCATAGTAATCGAAACAGTGGAGAACAACACACCAAGATAACCGATTAAATCCTCCCGTGAAAGTGCACGAAACAATAGAATATTGGGTAGGAACAACATGATCCCTTGGAACAGTCCCATCACGAAGAAGCACAGAAGTCCCATCAGCCACTCTTTATTCTTGAGCATGATCAGTGGCCCAAGTCTGAGAAAATATCGTTTACTTCGAGAGGTAACCGCTTTGATTCGCAGGCTAAAGATTGCAGCGAGCAAAAGTAAAACAAAGGAAATGGAGAATACCGTAAGATATCCAGCTAGATTATCGCTTCTTGCGATCAGAAAGCCAGCAATAGCAGGTCCGAAGAGACCCGCAAGTGTGAAGGAGATAGAATTGAAGGCAAGGTAGCGCACCCGATTCAGCTCTGTGGAAACATCATACATCAGAACGATATACCCTACCCAGTAAAATCCCCCGCCTAATCCAGCAAAGACTGCAAACAAAGGATAGTACGTAACCAAATCCTCCTGCACGACCATGACTACCAGATAAAATAACGCAATCAGCGCGATACCAGCACGATAGACCACCAAAGGATCACGTTTCTTGGCGATCCAGCCTCCCAGTGCAAAGGATAATGGTGAGACGGCAAAATTGATAATGTTATAGGTTCCGTTAATGGTTAGACTCTCTGTTAGCCGCCATAAGTACAAATTAAGAAATACGCCCGACATCGAAGCACCAAATTGAAAAAGAAAATGAATAT
>JAIMBU010000259.1 GCA_023511325.1 Gorillibacterium sp. | reverse complement strand
TATCCTGATATTTCGCCATGCTCGGGTCATGATATTCTATTCGGCTTTCTTGGAAATTACTTCGTTGCTCTTCAATCATTTCGTTGATCGTGTCTTGCGTGGCCGATTTAATTTTATAAAGCTTACGTCTGCTTAAATTCTGTCCTAAGATCAAATAAAGAAAAAAGCCAACACCTGGTAGAAAGAGTAGAACCATTACCCAGGCCCAGGTTGTCCCAATATTTCTTCGCTCCCAGAAGATGACAACGCCAGCAAGGATCAGGTTGAGCAGGGAAATAATCGAGAATGTCGTGTTGAAATAGTTCATGCTTCACCTCAAGTAGTATTTGACAAACACAACATATTGTTATATTTTAATTATTATCACAAGATATTGATTATAGCAGGCTTTTTCTCTTTTAAATGCGCCCTTCTCTATTATACACATCATTTAGCTAAAGGAGTGGTGAGAAAAGATGTTGGTTGCTTATGACTCCAAAACGGGTAACGTTCGCCGCTTTGTTGAGAAGCTTAATAGAAGAGCCGTGCAGATTGAGGAGTCACTGACATTATTCGAGCCCTTCGTGTTCATCACGTATACCACAGGATTCGGTAAGGTCCCGCCCAAAAGCTTAGCATTTCTTGAGTTAAATGGCTCCCTGCTGCTAGGTGTCGCAGCAAGTGGCAATCGGAATTGGGGAAACGGCTTTGCCAAAAGCGCAGATACAATCTCGTCTCTCTACAATACACCTGTACTCTATAAATTTGAATTATCAGGTACATCTCGTGACCTAGATTTTTTTCAAGAGGAGTTGGACAAATTTGAGCTATATCCAGTTAAATAATCAATTGATGCAAAAAGGTCCAGATGGCTTCTTCCAGTTGGATAAGGATAAAGAGGCAGTTAACGTCTTCATGGTAGAAGTTTACGAACGTAGCCTGGCCTTCACAAGCTTTCAAGAACAAGTCGATTACATGATTGCTAATGATTACTATGAGAATGTCTATGCTCGCTATACGGTTGATGAAGTAACGGATGTTTTTACCGCTTCCCATGCGGTTCCCTTCGAGTATGCCTCCTTTATGGCAGCGTCCAAATTTTACACAGACTATGCCATGAAGAGTAATGATAAATCGATCTACCTTGAGCATTATGCTGACCGTGCGGCGATTGTCGGGCTCCATCTAGCTACGGGCAACGTAGCAGCGGCTAAAGCTTTGGCTATCGCCATTATGGAGCAGCGGGTGCAGCCAGCAACACCAACCTTCCTCAACGCGGGTAAAAGTCGTCGCGGTGAAATGGTATCCTGCTTCCTGCTGGAAATGGATGATTCACTCAATTCGATCAACTACTGCCTAGCTACCTGCATGCAGCTGTCCAAGGTTGGGGGCGGCGTTGCCGTCAATCTCTCTAAGCTACGTGGCCGTGGTGAACCAATCAAGGGCGTTGAAGGGGCAGCCAAGGGCATCATGCCCGTACTCAAGCTGATGGAGGATGCCTTCTCCTATGCGGATCAAATGGGACAGCGACGTGGATCCGGGGCAGCTTATTACAATATTTTTGGCTGGGACATTCTGGAGTTTCTCGATAGTAAGAAGATCAACGCGGATGAGAAGCTGCGCCTCAAAACCCTGTCCATTGGCTTGATCGTACCCGATATGTTCTATCGTTTGGCTGAAGCGAATAAACCCCTGTTTGTCTTTGCCCCCCATTCCGTTCACCGCGAATACGGTGTGCATCTGGATGATCTTAATTTGGATGAGATGTATGAGGAGCTACTGGCTAACAAGAATGTCCGAAAGAAAATGGTCATGAGTGCCCGGGATATGCTGGTCAAAATTGCCACCATCCAACTTGAGTCGGGTTATCCCTATATCATGAACAAATCAAATGCCAATCGTGATCACGCGCTGAAGGATTTGGGCTCGATCAAAATGTCCAACCTGTGCACAGAGATTTATCAATTGCAGGAAACATCGGAAATCAATGATTATGGTATGGATGATGTCATTCGCCGCGACATTAGCTGCAATCTAGCTTCACTTAATATTGTCAATGTTATGGAGCATGGCAAGATCAAGGAATCGGTTTTCGAGGGCATGATCGCTTTAACGGCAGTCAGCGACATGACCCGGATTGCCAACGCTCCCGGTGTTGGCAAAGCGAATGAAGAGCTTCACTCGGTTGGCCTCGGTGCGATGAACCTACACGGTTTTTTGGCCAAAAATCACATTTCCTATGAAAGTCCAGAAGCGCTTGATTTTGCCCGTTCCTTCTTTATGGCTGTTAACTTCTATTCATTAGAGAAAAGCAATCAGAACGCGCGTGAACGTGGCCTTAGCTTTGCCGGCTTTGAGCATTCAGAGTATGCCAAAGGCACTTATTTCGCTAAATACTTAAGTACTGACTTCCGTCCTGTTACAGAGAGGGTTCAAACATTGTTTGCCGACATCTCCCTTCCTTCACCTGCTGATTGGGCAGCTTTAAAGGAGCAGGTGCGTGAACATGGTCTCTATCATGCCTATCGCCTTGCCATCGCACCGACCCAAAGCATTTCTTATATTCAAAATGCCACTTCTAGTGTCATGCCCGTTGTTGATATTATCGAAACGCGCACCTACGCCAACTCGACAACCTATTACCCCATGCCTTACTTGAGCACGGACAATAACTTCTTCTATAAATCAGCCTACCGGATGGATCAATTCAAGGTCATTGATATGATCGCGACCATTCAGGAGCATGTTGATCAAGGCATCTCTGCTATCCTGCATGTCAATAGCACAGTGACGACGCGGGAATTAGCCCGCTGTTATCTCTATGCAGCTAAAAAAGGACTCAAGTCGCTATACTACACTCGCACCAATCATCTAAGCGTCGAAGAATGTATCAGCTGTGCGATCTAAACAACCACCAAGGTAGGGCATCCAAACAGGATGAGCAACTTTAACCTATGACATATCCGTGCTTTTGCGAAAGGAATGATTACGATGCAAGCTGTACAAGGACAAGATAGCGTCACGCTAGCCAAAAAACCGCTACAAGCGGTAAATTGGAACCGGCCCGATGATGATTATACCCAGATGTTCTGGAGCCAGAATATCATGCAATTTTGGACAGACGAGGAAATCCCGCTCTCCGAGGATAAAATGTCCTGGATCACGCTTAGCCAAGATGAACAAGATTTATATATGAAGGTATTAGGTGGCTTAACGCTATTAGACACCGTCCAGGGCGGAGTGGGCATGCCGCAGATACTCGATCATGTAGACGGACTCCAACGTAAAGCTGTGCTCGGCTTTATGGGGATGATGGAGCAGATCCACGCCAAGTCTTACAGCAGCATCTTTACAACACTTGCCTCCAGTGAAGAAATCGATGAGGTATTCCGCTGGGTAGAAGGTAATCAGCATCTGCAGAAGAAGGCAGAACTGATCTCTCGCTTCTATCGTGAAATCAATACGCCTAAGGATGTATATCTGGCTATGTGTGCCTCGGTGCTCTTGGAAAGCTATCTGTTCTATAGTGGTTTCTTCTATCCTTTGTATCTAGCTGGGCAAGGCAAGATGACCAGCAGCGGTGAGGTCATCGATCTGATTCTGCGCGATGAAAGTATCCATGGCTTATATATTGGCTTGCTGGCTCAAGAGATCTACGCAGCCTTCTCCCCTGCGGATCAAGCTATTGCTGATCGTGAATTGCTGGAGTTGATCCATGTGTTGCATCAGAATGAGGAGCAATATACTAAAGAGCTATATACGACTCTTGGACTGACCGCAGAGGTAAATAGCTTCGTGCGTTATAATGCCAACAAAGCGTTGATGAACCTAGGCCGCGATCCACTTTTCCCGGATGAAGAGATCAATCCGATCGTGCTGAATGGCATCCGTACACAGACCAAGCAACATGACTTTTTCTCGAAGAAAGGTAACGGCTACGTCCGCACGATCCATACCGAAGCCTTGCAGGATGAGGATTTTATTTTTGATCTCTAAGTAAAACAAACGATAAACGCCGAAGCTCCTGATCGAGTTCGGCGTTTATTTTTTATCATGTTTGATGATTTCGGATTGGAAGTTGTACGTTTTGATCGGACTTCATAAAGACTCCCATTCCTCTCGTAAAATTCCCATTTTGATTGCATCGTAATATTCTCCGCGGACAATCCTCGCTTTGCGCACTTGTGCTTCTTCAATCATTCCGGATTTTGCTGCGAGTCTCATCATTCTTTCATTTCCCGACCAAGTACCAATTCCAAGCCGTACAGTGTCTACATGATTAAATAGATAATCCATCCACATCCGAAAGGCTTCTGTTCCATACCCACCTGACCACTTGCTTGAATCGTAAATAACAATACCAATTTCAAACCAATTGGTCTCCTCCGAAACCCAATATCTTCCTACATTCCCCGCTAATTTTCCATCGATTTCGATGACTAACATGGATCGGGGGAGGTCAGCAGCTGTGACATCAAGATGGTTTTTATATTTTGCTAAGAAATCACTAAAAGGAATATGCGTCAAAGGTTGATAAGGCCCATTCCAATTGAGATGTTCACGATCTTCTGCTTCGTATTGATGATAATACATCTTTTCTACATCTACCTCAGTCATATCACGTAAAATGACTTTCTTACCTTCGAGTTGAATGCCCATACATGCTCACCCTCATTATCGTCTTAAATTTATTGCCAGTAAGTTCATCGAGTCAGAGAAATTCATGTGATCGAAAACGAATCTAGCTGCGGTGGAAAACGATGCTTGGTCGCTTGTTCAAAGCCATAGGCTAGCTTTAGTAATAGAGGTTCGCTAAAAGCCGTCCCGACAAAAGATACACCTTGGGGGCCCTTTGTCACGTAACCGCCTGGAGCAACGACCCCATTGATCGCATACCCAGCGGGAACTGTAATGATCGGGTACCCTGCTCTTGCAGCAAGATCGGAGCCCCCTTCATTTCCAAGGAATAACAGTGCGTCTAATTGATGTTCCTGTAATGCGTAATCGATTCCCTGCTTTCGT
Organism: Gorillibacterium sp.; assembly: GCA_023511325.1. Classification (GTDB taxonomy): domain Bacteria; phylum Bacillota; class Bacilli; order Paenibacillales; family NBRC-103111; genus Gorillibacterium. Next base: position 342 of record JAIMBU010000259.1, on the reverse strand, counting down.
GCCATCTCTAGATCCTTCTTTCTACTATCTAGATAGGCTTGCTCTGTTAGTGTGCCACTTGTTTCTTCTGACCAGATTAACGTTCCTTGACCATATTTCAAGGCTTGCTCCGCGTGCTTTTCATTAAAAGCGATCAGCTCAGTCAATGAATGAACAGGTGCATTCTCAGATTGTTTAGCTAAATAATGATTGAGTGCATGCTTAAATTCATAGCGCATCACGTTAACATCCCACACTGTCTTTTCACAAGGAAGCTGAACAGGGTCGATGATGGTTGCCCCTTTACTCTTCAATACCGTTATCGCCGATTCTATAATAGCGAGCCGATCCTCATCCAAATCT
>JAIMBU010000258.1 GCA_023511325.1 Gorillibacterium sp. | reverse complement strand
TCTATTTGCAGCCAAGTTACCAACGGTTTGGATATGAGAAGGGACTGTGTCCGAACGCGGAATACAGCGCCGACCGCGTTTGCTCGATTCCCATCTATCCTAATATGACCGAAGAATTAGTGGGTCAGGTCACGCAGACGGTGGTGGCTTTTTTTGAAGGAAGGCGAGGGTAATGAGAATATCTGTCGGCGTCATTGGTACTGGGGCCATGGGTAAAAACCACGTGCGGGTATTGTCTGAGCTTAACGACAAGTACCGTTTGGTTGGTGTGTATGATACGAATCGTGAGAGGGCGGCAGGCATAGCCCGAGAGTTTGAAACGCAAGCGTTTTCAAGCCTCGAGCAACTTGTGCAGTCGGTGGATGCCGCCATCGTCGCGGTTCCCGTATCCAGCCATTACGAGATAGCTCGTTACTGTTTAGAGAACGGTGTACACGTGCTTATTGAAAAGCCAATGACTAGCACCATAGACGAAGGCGAAGCGTTGAAATCCATCGCGCGTGAGAAAGGTTTGAAAATCCAAGTAGGGCATATTGAACTGTTCAATCCTACGATTATCGTGACGGGACGTACGGCATTGCCTCAGGGGAATGAAGAGTGGCTCCATATACCGGAAGATCAATTCGATCAGTATAGAACGAAATTTTTTCTGGAGAAAAAGCTGGAAAACCCCAGTCTGACTCCAATCCTGATTAAACAGGAGCTAGAAAAAATAAAGGGTGCAGCGGCACTTTACCACAACTTGCAAGCCGTAAAGGAAGCCGGCTATAACTTCCATTACCTCCGTTGCGATGTAGCGGACAGAAGCTCGGTGCGCAAGCTTGCCGCGGAAATCAGAGCAAAATTTGGCGAAGTGACGGGAATCGTAAACGGTGCAGGACTGCCTTCCTTCGGAAAGGTGCCCAAGAAGCCGGAAGAGCATTCGCTTACCGTAGTGAGAGTGAAGGCAAACGGCTTCTATAACCTGTATCGCGAATTTTCGGACCAGCCGCTTAAATTTTTTGCCAGCATCGGCTCGATATCCGGTCGATTCGGGATGTATTGGCAGGTTGATTATGCCGGAGGCGCAGATATCATCGTAAGAATGTCCTATCAATTGTTCAGAAAGAGACCGGAACTGAGATCCTTCGTCATGGGTTGGACGGCATGGGATGAGGTTGGCATGGCTACCGACCCTCAGGTGCAGAAAATTCAAAAGGAGCAACGTGGGCTTGAGTTTATCGGCACGGGCGAAGGCATCCAGCGATTCCTAACCGAGATCACCTACGGAGGTGATCATCCCGAAGTCTTGTATTATGGGAGCCTCGGGACCAATCATCCCCTCGGACAAATGGATAGGCTGGATGATGCGGGCAGGAATGTGATCGTACATTATGGAAAACACGGCGAAATAACCGACAGAATCAAATACCCGCTGCTTCAGCGAGTCAAGAACGCTTCAAGCGACCTGCTGGAAGTACAAAAGGATTTAACGATTCAGGAGGATATTTACTTGAAAGACCATCTGGTAGAGGGTAAATATGTTTATGCTGGTGTGATGCACGTCGAAGCCTTCAGCGAATTAGGAATGCTGATGAATCAAATCAACATCGAGGATTCGCATCTGGTCGGCACCAGAATCCACAGCGTCGAGTTCACCAAGTTCGTCAAATATTTTGAAGGTAGCCCGTTGACCCTGGATATGAAGGCCATAGTGACTGCAAGGGATAACGCTCATAAAGAGATAAAGGCAGAAGTCAGGTCAGACTTCTACAACAGGCAGGGTAAGCTGCTTGAAAAGGACAGGCTCCACTCGTCCGGGTATGTGGTGTTTGAGGAAGAGCGCCCGGCTGCCCGAAAAGCTGACGTTGATGTCATGAAGGTTATAAATGAATCTGAACCGATGGATATTGAACGGTTTTATGCACGGACGGAAAGCTATATCTCCTTCGGCCCAACATTTCGCTGCTTGGACTATGTGGGGTATGTAAGCGACGATATTATTGTGGGACAAGTAACGGTACCCGATGACAGACAAATCTTCTCTTATACGGGTAATGCGGATACGATCATCTCTCCGATTACGATCGATAACATCGGAAGATGCATGCTGTTTAACGACTTCCATAAGAATGGCAGCATTATCGTACCGAAAGGAATCGGAAGTGCAGTGCTGTACAGGCCCTTCAAGAAAGGGGAAAAGGTATATGTCCACTGCAGGCTCCTTAAGGATGAGGGAGAAACGGTAGATTTCCATGCTCAGGTTGTAGATGAGCATAACCAATTAATCTTCGACATGATGGACTTAAGCCTGATCAGGATAGCCAAAGAAAATGGAGATCACAATCTGCTTTGAGAAGCTGGCAACATCCGGCACGATAAATTTGGACGGCCGGGAATGGAAGGCAGCAGTGGGATGGATGTCGTCGCAAGCCTATCGAAACTGCAGTGCCGAGGATGAGAATCAGCTGGTTGAAGATTTTTTGGCTCCCGCTGAAGTGGAAAGGTATCGTTCCTTTCACCGAAACGGTAGGCGCCAGCAGGAGCTGCTGCGCACAAGAATTTTGGCCAAAAGGGTAATCCGCGGTTACCTTGCCAGTAACCGCGGATATAACTTGAAGCATGACCAGGATATTGTCGTTCTTCATGTAGAGCAGGGTGAGCGGCAAGGAATGCCCTATGTTTCCGTGGGAGGCAATGGGGTTGAGGATTTGTCCGTTTCGCTTACCCACTGTAGCAGCATGCTGGGTGCGGCTGTAGGGGACGGATGCCTGATCGGAATCGATGTTGAGGAGGTCAGGTCTACTGAAGCGAGCTTTCTGGAGCTTTTCCTTGATCATGAAGAGATTGAATTCATGCAAGGCTCCTTCCAAAGGCTGGATCTCAATCAAAAAGGTACGTTGATGTGGTGTGCCAAGGAAGCTGTGGGGAAGGCTCTGGGTACGGGCTTTTTCCATGGCTTTTCTGCTATACGTTTCCGTTCGGGAGACAAAGTGGGAATGATAGAATTGAAGCTGCATGCAGAGCTTGAAAAGTATATCCCAACCTGCGACACGCAAAGCAGGATCTATTATGACTTTCATGATGGGGTATGCTACGTGGCTTGTATTTTCGGCTTGATAGGGTAGTTAAGCGAGGAAGTCTCGTAACGATAATAATATATTGTTGAGGTGATCATTTATGGGGAAGGACGTAATCGGAATTCTCGGCAGCTCGAAAAAGGACGGAAAAGTGGCTCTCATGCTAAAGGAGTATTTAAGCGCAGCCGAAAAAGCAGGCCATCAGGTAAAGCAGGTGAATCTCTATGACAAGAACATCCAATATTGCCATGCTTGTATGGATTGCCGTATAAACGGCACTTGCAGCCTTACCGATGATTTGAACGGTCTTGCCGCCGAAATCGTAAAGGCTGATGTGATCGTGCTTGCCGCTCCCACATATTGGGCCAACGTTCCCGCCGTTGTAAAAAATCTGTTCGACCGAATGGCGGGCTATGTCATGTCATTTCCGGATAAGGGCATACCAAAGCCTAAGCTTTCCAAAGATCAACGTTATGTTTTGATTACGGCCTGCAGCACACCGTTTCCCATCAATATCATTAGGCAGAGCAGAGGCAGCCTCCAGGCCATGAACGAGTTTTTCAAGTCGTCCGGTATGTCCAAGATCGCTTCCGTTGTCCTTCCCGGAACCGCTGGGTTGACTAAGATACCTTCCGGAATCCTCAGTCGAATCAATAAGCTAGGTCGCAGTGTTTGAATAACACATAAAGCAGCCCCATAGCCGTTTAGGAACTGCAATTCTTAGAATTTCATCGGATAAACCAGGAGTTTATTCCAATGTCTATTCTAGGGGGGCAGTTCTTTGGTTGGCGGGGTTGTTTTTTAATTATCTGCCATTTAGCCGTCAAGGATATAATAGTATGGGTTGACCAAAGTGTAGGCGATGGATAGAGAATCCGTGGTGTAACATTATCCTTTAGGGATATCCATGCTGCTGACAGCAGCGGAGACAATCAAACAAACGGCTATTCAATATTTCGCGATTCATGGGTATGAGGAAACAGGTAATGTATGTTGGTATGGGGTCCTGCGTATCAGATGGGTTATGTCATTTCGCGTACCTTCAAATGGACCTCAAGAAGATGCCAGAGTTATATTTTGCCCTACCAGTTTATCTTCTTGCCTTTTTGCGCGGAGAGCCATGATAATTTACCTATTAGACGTAACGTTTCTGACGAGTGCTCAACAATATGGAAATTGATATCCGGTTCAGGTTCAGGTTCTTGCTTATGCTGCTGGTAAGTAGCATACTCTACAGCAACAATTCCTTGGAGCATCCGCTGCTGGATCTGCTGGAGTCTTCGCTCTGCCAGTCTGCTAGTTACACCAAATTCCTCAGTCAGTAAGCCTACGGCCTCTGATTGAAGGTGTGGTAGCTCCAATATTTTAAGCATGCTCAAAGGAATAGCAGCGTAGAGCTGAAACGCAGCCGCATGCTCCTCCTGCCATTTGACAAGTTGATCGGGCATTTGATGCTGGTTTCCTGTATGACGGAGGACATGGCACAGCTCATGCAGAAATTCCTCCCACTGTTCTTTAGGAGCTAACCGACTATCGATAACCACACTGTACATATCATTTCCGCGATCAATATAGCGGCTGCTTATCGGCTTATAGTAGACCCAAGTATTCGTTATCGACGCAAGCGTTTCAATGTTCAGATCATCAGGAGAAGTTATTCCATGTTGGCGATAAATCGTATCGACCCACTGCTCTAGCGGTGTAGCTTGATAAGCTGTATACATAATCATCACCTCATATACGGGAATGTGTGTTCGCATCGTATGGGAAAAGAAAAGCCTGAGAATCAGGCTATAATTTGAGAAATAACCACTTATTGGTCGAGGTATTTGTTGTTTTACTCCCCTTGCTTGTCTCCTGGTTTTCGCCCTTTTTCCTTCTCTAAAAGAAATTCCAGAAACCTGCGAGTCTCTTCCCTAACATCGGGAGAGGCATTTTTCAAGTCATGGTACATAATAGAGAGTTCGGGATCATCAAGTGGATCTGCGACGTCTCTCCTGTTTTCTTTTAGATAACCAGCTTTCTCCATTAAAGTCTCGGCTGTTACATCATTACTGGCTTTAGCGACAAGCTTAGAAATGATAGCAGCACTGGGTGGAGTGTCGACGAGTCCACGCAATAAACGAGAGATATACCCTGGATCAACTCCAGTTATTTTCCCATAGTTGTTTATGGATTGCTTTCCTTTCGCTAATTCAAGGAGTTCTGCAAAACCAATCTTCTCGAATTCCATACTGATACCTCCCCTAGCTACATCGTACCTAAAAAAATGTCTACAGGCAATAGATATT
>JAIMBU010000257.1 GCA_023511325.1 Gorillibacterium sp. | reverse complement strand
CATTTGTAATTTCCATCTTGCTCGCTGCGGTTTGTTACCACTTGATTGAGAAACCTGCTATTCAGTTGGGCAAACGTCTCACATTACACCGAAGGAAGTTTACCCTTGGCGCGAAAGCTCGAGAAGAACAGGGGGTAAACGGATGAAAAGGAGTAGCTTAATCGTGGGCAAAATCAGGAAAGACAAAGCAAATAGATTCAGGGTTTATCTTTGGTTACCCATAATAGTGGGACTCGCTGTTATTTTTTTAATTGCCGTAGAAAGCATGATGCGGCTAAATTATGATCATCCTGGACTTTTTGCCTTGGAGTCAACGGTTGAGGCGGCGAGCAATGATGACTTTCAAGGACCGATCCTTAGCACAGAGAACAATCAACCGCCTACAGGAATAACCGAGGAGCCCAGCTATGCTGTGGAGTTATCAAGATGGGGAATTCATAATGATGGGACGGAGCCAGATGCTACAACCAAAGGTATCAATAAGGCGGTACGCTGGGCTCGGGATAATGGCTATGAGGGTGTGCTTCTGCCTGCAGGTACTTATCTAATCAGCAAGGATAGCCGCATTGAGCTAGTGAGCAATATGAGATTTGAGCTTGACCAAGCTGCCATAATCCAGAAAGAAGCCAATAGCTATGAGCGGTACGACACGTTATATATAGGCGAGGACGTCAGCCATGTTACGGTGCGCGGTGGAACCTATCGAGGGGACCGGGAGGATCACGACTACTCTTCAGGTGGAACCCACGAGGGAGGTTATGGTATTGTCGTCATGGGTGGCTCCCAGATTGTTATTGAGGGAGTTGTCGCCAGTCACTTCACAGGGGATGGCATTTATATCGCGGGCATGGATCATTATATTGATACGCTTTATGCGGCTGATTTGGAGCCCGGTGGAATTGACTCAAGTGGTAAGGCTGTCCCTAATAGCGAGAGAATCCGCAGTAAGAACAAAATCAAAACCAGTCTGCAGAAAGATATATTCAGCGAGCGCCAGGTGTTCCAGCTAGCAAGACCACAGGTGCTTTCCAAGGACAGCCTATTTGATGTTTTCTTCTATACAGCAAGTGGTAAGTTCCTGAAGGCAGAGAATAACCGTGAATTTGCTTATAGCAATATTCCCTTTCCGGCTATGGCGAATTATTATCGTGTTGTCTTTCGACTGAAAGCCACAAAGGGAGTTACAGTTGGCCTCTATGCCCAAGTGAATGCCAAGGATGTGGTGGTACGTCACTCTGAATTGGCCTTCAATCGTCGTCAAGGGATTACGGTCAGCGGCGGCGAGCGAATTCTTATTGAGCATAATACGATTCATGATACTCAGGGAACGGCACCTGAATCGGGAATCGACCTAGAGGGTGGCTACCTGCCCAATCAATCGATTCAGATTAAGAACAACGAGCTCTACAATAATAAAGCCTATGATATCATTCTCTATGATGGTAAAAACGCCACGGTGGAAGGTAATCGGATCGAATCGAAAGATGCGGTAGGACTCGCTTCTACGAGATTGTTTAAAGGCGCACAAGTATCGGGTAATACCTTCACTAACAACATAATACTCGTCGATCGGTCTTTAAACTTCAGTAATAATACACTAATTGATGTCTATGCTAAATTCACTGGACCGAATGTCACTATAAAGGGTCTCCACATGACAGACTCCACACTCACCTTGGAGGCGAATACGGTTAACGGCATCACAGCAAGCAATATCCGGATGATCAACAATCAGCAGCGAGACCACGCCCTGATTGTGAATGGCAGCGCAGTTAAGCTAACCGATACGACGATAACAGGACCTACTTTGTTACGCAGCCTGACAGGTAGTGGAGCTGCGGGGACCGTGTTTAGCGGATTGACCATTACAGATTACAATGGAAAGTATGGGCTTGATCTGCCTCAAGGCACATACCGGGACGCATTTTTTAAGACGGATGGTACGGGAGAAGCTGGGGCAATGATCAACCAAGCTGGAAAATACACATTTGAAAGCTGTCGTTTTATCAGCGCAGGGACGGGCATCGTGATGACAAACCCAAACTCGGAAGTCTCAGTGCGCGATTCAAAGCTGGAGATCACCGCACCAATCGGATATGGAAAAGCAGCAATCTATGTGCAAGCGGCGAAGAAGATTACCTTAGTCAACAATGACATCACAGCGAAGCAGCTCAAGGATACCAATGTGGCCATGATTAAAATCAACGAATATGGTGCCTATAACAAGGCTTACGATGTGAAGGCAGTCCTGATCCAAGGTAACCGAATAAGCACGAATCTTCTGGTCAAAGGGATCTCTACGATCGATGCTGGCATAGGAGCGCCAGCTTATAAAATAAGCGAGAACATATTGGTGAACGCGGTATTGGAGCTTAGGGAGAAGGACCTCATTAAATAAAGAATTGGGCTTTAGCAGTTGTCGTTGTAAAAGGTCGAAGTGAAGCAGGCGGTCCGTTCTCCGTGAAGGGGAGCGGGCCGCTGTTTTTGGTTTTATCTGAATTCGTTGAATCAGATGAAGGGTGAATTTTAGCTTGTTGTGGTAATATTGTAGAAATAAACAGTCTATAAAGAAATGAGGCGACAATGGATGAATATTGACTTATCTGGAAGAATAGCGCTGGTAACTGGTGCAACGGGTCAACTGGGAAGAGTCATGGCCCGGACGCTTGCTAGCTGTGGAGCGGATGTGGTCATTCATTACCTGAGTAATGAAGCAAAGGCTGAGGAGATAGGCAGAGAGGTTGAAGCGCTCGGAAGACGAGCGATTACCGTGCAGGCAGATATCACGAATTTGGATTCGATCCAAGCCATGAAGGAGAAAGCTTTGGCTGAATTCGGCAGGGTTGATATTGTGGTGGCGAATGCAGTTATTCAATATGAGTGGAAGTCAATCCTTGAGCAATCTCCAGCGGATTATGTGGGTCAGTTTGAGAGCTGTGTGTTGCAGAGCGTCTACCTCGCCAAGGCTTTCATTCCTGGAATGATCGAGCGCAGACGTGGACGTATGATTGGAATCAATACGGAATGTTCCATGCAGAACACACCGGGACAATCAGCTTATGTTGCAGGTAAACGAGGAATGGACGGTGTCTACCGTGTCTTAGCCCGCGAGGTTGGGGAAAGTCAGATTACAGTCAATCAGATAGCACCAGGCTGGACAGTAAGTGAGCAGGACCGAACGAATAACACAGAGCATAGCGAGTCCTATGAAATAAACGTTCCCCTTAAGCGTAGAGGTACTGACCAAGAAATAGCCAATGTAGTCGCCTTTCTCGCCTCAGATCTAGCTAGCTTTATTACAGGTGCGTACATACCTGTTAGCGGCGGCAATGTTATGCCAGCCATCTGAGAGAATCTTGCGAAAGGAGTGAGCGGATGCTTTCGAGAAGTCGTTTCCAAGGCTTGGGATATCCACACAAGCTGTACCTACTTCTGTTCTTGATGATCAGCTCAGTGATCAATTTAAAAATGCTCTACGATTTGTGGTTGCCATCAGGCTTCCAGCCGTACCTATTCATTTTCTGGAACTTTTTTCTGGCTTGGCTACCCATCGTATTTATGCTTCTTCTCGACCTAGCCTATACGCTCAAACAAGGCTTGCTCAGGCGAGGATTAATCCTCACTTTTGGTGCCCTGTGGTTATTCTTCTATCCGAATGCCCCCTACTTGGTGACAGATATGCTACATGTGTTCGCCAATTATAGCTTTGATCCAAACCAGCGCTTTTGGGGAAATATTGAGTTCTGGCAGCATCTGCTTGCCTTGTTTTTTGTCGCATTACTAGGGCTCATGCTTGGGGCGATTGCTTTGTTTTCGGTGCAGAGTCTCGTACGTAAGTCGTTGGGGAGGATCTGGAGCTGGGTTTTTGTCACGATCGTTCTACTGTTGAGTAGTTTTGGAGTCTACGCAGGAAGATTCTTGAGATGGAACAGCTGGGATCTGGCAACAGGACCGACAGGACTCTTTCGGGAGCTGAAGAACCTAGTTGGAGAACAGGGACAGGCAGGAGATATGTGGTTGTTTTGCTGGCTTATCTTTTTGATCACCTTTGTCAGTTACCTCGTAATGTTCCTGTTCTCACGGATTAAATTTGACGCGTGAAAACATCAGAAGATATAAAAAAGACGCCGTCCTTAGGGAACGGCGTCTTCCATCTCTTCTTCATTCAAATAGGTCTCCTAGTATGTCCATAACGGATTTCTTCTTTTTTTTCTGTGGGTATTCGTTCTTAGAGTATGGGGTCGATGGAGGAAATCCTTCTCTGCTAGCTGATGGGGAGGAATCGTAAGATTGGTGTTTCCGCTTATCCTCGTCATCCTCGTCCTTGTCTTCATACCATTGATTAAAGGACGGCCGGACTTCCCGCACGCCTTGCATAATTTTCTCCAACTCGCCACGATCAAGCCACACGCCCTTACAACTTGGACAAACATCGATAAGAATTTCTCCCTTTTCCACTTCGCGCAACTGTACATTATCGCATATCGGACAAATCATATCTAAGCCTCCTTTTCAGGGTGAACGGGCCTATTTCTAAACCCATTTTTATCAGTTTTTACGAAATGAACCTGCATTTGGTTGCATAATTTAATGGTAGAAGAAATTAAGTCGTCTTTTAGCATAAAATGAAGGGAAAGGACTCAATCCTGTCGAATTCGACTGGGATAAGAGAAATGCAAAACTAACGAGATAGATTTTTTTGGAATATAAGAAGGTATAAGTTCTTCTCTATACGGTTCTTATATTTTTCTGTGGAAGGGAAGAAAGATAATGATGAAACGGATCACGTCTGTTCTTTTACTGCTCGCGGTCATATTTGTCATTTTACCGTGGCGTTGTTATGCAGAGAGGGAACAGGTTTCTTACCAGTCGGAAGAGGGGTACCCCCCCTTTAAATTTACGCAAAATGGTCAGCTTACTGGCTTTGATATTGAATTAACGAATATGATCTTCGATAATCGGCAATATTCGATTCACTATACGAAAGGGAATTGGGACGCGGTCTATGATAATTTAGTCCATGGTAAGATTGATACGGCGGGCATGATGGTCGTAAGTGATGAACGTCGGACGGACATTCTTTTTTCAAAGCCTTTTTTTCGCAACTATAGCGGGGTTTATTCGAAGAAACAATTTCAGGGAAAAGTGAAGCTGGGGAGCTTAGGACAATACCGCGTTGGTGTTGGGAAGGGTCAATACTCGGAAAGCATTTTAAAGTCTCGATTGAAGATTAATAACTACATATCCTACAGTACAATAGAGGAAGCTCTCAATGCGCTTGACCGTGGTGAAATTGATCTGCTTTTTGAAAATCAAGAGGTTGTTAATTATTTGATCATCGATAAAGGGTTGACGGG
>JAIMBU010000256.1 GCA_023511325.1 Gorillibacterium sp. | reverse complement strand
GGTCTTACAGATAGAAACGCATGAGAGGATGAGGAACGACATATGGAACAGCATGCTTATCGAAATCCGGCACTGCCGGTAACGGAGCGAGTAGCGGACCTTCTTGACCAGATGACTCTTGAGGAAAAGGTCGCCCAAATGGATATGATTCGTGGTGTGGAGCTGGCTACGAAAGTCCATGAGGCGCATTTTTGTGCAGTGGCGGAGGATTCCGATTTTCAATGGGACCAGGTAGAACAAAGCATCGGTCGCAGGGGAATGGGATTTGTCCACGACATTTATTCCGCACCTCAGGTATTGAACAAGCTGCAACGGCATTTTGTCGAGCAGACTCGGCTGGGTATTCCTTGCCTGTTTACAGGGGAAGCCTTGCATGGGATCAATTACCCCGGCGCAACGGTTTTCCCTATGCCGATCAACCTAGGCGCAACCTTCCATCCCGAGCTGGTGCACGAGGTTGGTCACGCGATTGCTGCGGAAACCCGCAGTCTTGGCATTGCCGAGATTCTGGCTCCCAATCTCGATCTGGCACGGGAGCCTCGCTGGGGCCGGGTGGAGGAAACCTTCGGTGAGGATACCTTCCTCTCTTCGGCCATGGCATATGCCATCATCACGGGAGAACAGGGAGCAGATGTCTCCGCACCGGATGCCGTTGTCAGCGAACCTAAACATTATTGCGTGCACGGTATCCCTGAAGGAGGCACGAACTGCTCATCGGCTCGCGTTGGTGTGCGGGAGATCGAAACCAGCTACCTACCAGTATTTGCAGCCGGTATTCAGAAAGCCGGTGCCTATAACGCCATGGCATCGTACAACAACATCGACGGCGAGGTCGTGATTGCCTCCGAGCATTACCTACGTGAGGTTCTGAAGGAGCGTTTTGGCCTAAAAGGCTACGTCCGTGCGGATTTTGGCGCGATTAACCGACTGAAGACACAGCATTTCATGACCACAGATAATAAGGACAGCATCGAGATGGCAGTAAACGCGGGGCTGGATGTACAAGGCTTTGATTTCGCCAATCGCTACTGGCAGGAAACGTTGGTACAGCTGGTGGAAGAGGGTCGTATCCCGCTGACAGTGATTGATGATGCGGTTTCCCGTGTCCTGCGGGTCAAATTCGATCTGGGGCTGTTCGAGCAGCCGTACACGGATGAAGAACGCTACCTCCATGTGATCCGCAGCAATCAGCACAAAGAGCTATCCTATCAAGCGGCGCAAGAGTCGATCGTCCTGCTGCAAAACCGTGGAGTGCTCCCTTTGGCCAAAACCGGGGAAACCATCGCTCTGATCGGACCTAGCTCCAATCACCAACGTATTGGCAGTTATTCCTCCGTTCCGTACGGATATACTGTGCGTTCGATTTATGAGGAGATGAAAAAGGTTGCAGGTCCCGATACCGTGATCAAGCAAAGCGACGGCTGTGGCATCACGGAGCATGATGTCGATCTGATTCCCGATTCTTGGTATACGGACGGCGTCCATCTCACGTTTTATGGAAATGATCATTTCGCTGGAGAGCCAGTCGGAGAGGATCATGTCAAACGAATTAATTTCAACTGGATTCTGGCCAAGCCCCATCGTGATCTCGATTTTGTCGGGTATTCCGTACGCATGAACGGGAAAATCAAGGTGAATACACACGACTTCGGGGACAGTGATCAGTTTATCGGACGCTTGGTGTTTACGTCTGGCGACAGCGTGCGGGTGAAGATTGACGGTGTAACCGTCATTAACAGCGTTGGGAGTGAAAAGCAACGAGTTCCCGAATGTGAATTCACCTTTGTCGACGGTGTCGAGCATGATTTCGAGGTTGAATTTGTCTGTGACGTCAACGGTAATAATCTGACCTTCTGCTTGGACAGCCGAGCCAATCGATTGGAGGAAGCCATCCAATTGGCAGAATCCTGCGACACGGTGGTACTGGTCTGCGGTGATGACAAGGTAACCAGCGGCGAAGGGATGGACCGTTCCGATCTACGCCTATATGGTCGGCAGAAGGAGTTGGTCGAGCGCATCTGTGCGCTGGGCAAGCGGACCATTCTGGTGCTGGAAAACGGCAAGCCGGTGGATCTCAGCTACGAAAGTGAGCATTGCGACGCGATCGTCGTAGCCTGGTTCGGCGGAGAGTTTGGCGCCAAGGCTATCGTCGATGTGCTGTTCGGTGACGTAAGCCCGTCGGGCAAGCTTCCCATCTCGTTTCCGCGCAGCGTCGGTCATCTTCCCTGCTATTATTCCATGCTTCCGGGTGGGAGCAGTGATTATCTGGAAGGAACCCGCAATGCCTTGTTTTCTTTCGGGCACGGCTTAAGCTACACCACATTTACTTATTCCAATCTGTGTGTCGAAGAGTTGGACGAGCGTTATGCCTATTGCGTGCGATTTGACGTTGCCAACAGCGGGGCCGTTCATGCAGATGAGGTGACGCAATTGTATATCCGGGACGTGCAAAGCTCGATCGTCACTCCGTTGAAATTACTGCAGGGCTTCAAGCGGATCTCGCTTGCACCTGGTCAAACTCAGACAGTGGAGATGCTCTTGGACTTTGACAGCTTCAAGCTGCTTAATAAAAAATTTCAGTGGGTTGTTGAGCCGGGAGAATTCGTGATCATGACGGGAAGCTCAAGCGTTGATATTCGGTTGGAGCAGAACCTTATCATTCGATAGTTCAAGCTGTTAGGGTCGATACCGCAGATTGCGGAATGTTGATGTGAAGTGTGAAATGATCTGAAGTATGAAATACGGAATGTTGATGTGAATTGTGAAAATGAGAACTAATGTAATAGGCAGAATGTACAATGCGAAGTGGAGGACAGAAAATGGATAAACCAATCTACCTGAATGAGGATTGTTCCGCTGAGGATAGGGCCAAGGATCTCGTTTCCCGCATGACTCTGGAGGAAAAAGCAACGCAACTGCTGCACAATGCCCCGGCAATCGAACGGCTTCACGTGCCTGAGTACAACTGGTGGAACGAAGGGCTACATGGCGTGGCCCGAGCCGGAACGGCAACGATATTCCCGCAGGCGATTGCACTCGCGGCTATTTTCGATGAAGAGTATCTGCACGAAATCGCCGATGTAATCTCTACCGAAGCGCGGGCCAAATACAATGAAAGCGTCCGGCAGAACGACCGCGATATCTATAAGGGACTCACCTACTGGGCCCCCAATATCAATATCTTCCGCGATCCCCGTTGGGGACGTGGGCAGGAAACTTACGGGGAGTGTCCCTATCTGACCAGCAGGTTGGGTGTGGCCTATATTAAGGGGCTGCAAGGAGAAGGTAAGCAGCTTAAAGTAGCCGCTTGCGCCAAACACTTTGCGGTACACAGCGGGCCGGAGAAGGGGCGACATGAGTTTGATGCTATCGTCTCGCAGAAGGATCTGTATGAAACCTACCTTCCTGCTTTCGAGGCCTGTGTTCGCGAAGCGGAAGTGGAGAGCATCATGGGAGCATACAATCGCGTCAATGGCGAACCAAGCTGCGGCAGTAAGACGCTTCTGGTCGACATTTTGCGAACGGATTGGGGATTTAAGGGTCATGTCGTATCCGATTGTGGTGCGATCTGTGACTTTCACAACCATCACAAGGTTACCGCGAATGCGGCGGAATCCGCAGCGCTAGCGTTGAAAAACGGATGCGATGTCAATTGCGGCAATACTTACCTGCACCTTATGCAGGCGTATCAGGACGGACTTGTGACTGAGGAAGACATCAGCCGAGCGGCGGAACGGTTGATGCGGACACGCATTCGTTTGGGCGTCTTCGACGAAGCGGGAGAGTACGACGACATTCCTTATGAGATCAACGACAGTCCCGAACATCGGGACAAATCGCTCGAAGCGGCGCGTAAATCGATGGTGCTGCTGAAGAACAATGGACTGCTGCCACTTAACCGGTCAGCGATCAAATCCATCGCCGTGATTGGGCCCAATGCCGACAGTCAAAATATGCTTAAAGCCAACTATTTCGGTACGGCTTCAAAATATACGACAATATTAGAAGGAGTTCACGAAGCAGTTGCTCCGGGCACCCGCGTCTACTATTCAGAAGGCTGTCATCTGGTACAGAGCACCGTCGAGGACGGAGCCAAAGCCAATGACCGAGCCTCCGAAGCGATCGCCATGGCCGAGAGGTCGGATGTCGTGATCCTTTGTCTGGGAATGGATGCGAACCTTGAAGGGGAGGAAGGCGATCCCAACAATCCTTACGCGGCCGGGGACAAGCAGGATTTAAACCTGCCGGGCATCCAGCAGCAGTTGCTGGAGCAGATCGTCGCCACGGGAAAACCAACCATTCTCGTGCTGGGTACGGGCAGTGCGTTGTCCGTTGGCTGGGCAGACGAACACTGCGACGCGGTGCTGAATGCTTGGTATCCCGGCAGTCTGGGTGGGACAGCGGTGTGCGACATTCTCTTTGGGAACTGTTCACCAGGAGGCAAGCTTCCGGTTACCTTTTACAGGAATGCCAGTGATCTGCCGGACTTTAGCGATTATCGGATGGAAGGACGGACTTACCGATACATGCAAGGTGACAGTCTGTATCCCTTTGGCTATGGATTGACCTATTCCAAGGTTGCTTTATCCGAACTGACGGTGCCGGATGCTATTTCAGCGGGTGAAGAGTGCGGCGTTAGCGTCACCATCACCAACACAGGCAACTTCCTTGTAGAAGAAGTGGTGCAGTTATACGTAAAGGATCTGGAATCAGCCTTCGCTGTTGCCAACTACAGTCTGGCCGACTTCAAGCGGGTGCGGCTGGCGGTGGGAGAAAGCCGGACCGTAGCGCTCCGGGTACGGCCGGAATCGATGCAGGCTGTGTTGACCAGCGGTGAGCGAAAGCTGGATAGCAGACGATTTAGAGGATTCGTCGGCATATCGCAACCGGACAAGCGCAGCGTCGAACTCACGGGAATGGCCCCGTTATCCTTTGAATGGAACATTCGCTAATCTTCTCGGATGAATGAACTGAATCTGCGTTTAGCGAAACAACCTCATAATTGGCTGGACTTGCAGACCGTCCCTTTGGGGCGGTCTATTTCGTTTATTCCAGCAATCTTTTCCGCTAAGCTCAGTGAATTAGCCATTTGGCACTCTGGCACTTTCGCTTAATAATCAGAAGATTACAATGATGCTGGATAACTGTTGACTGTGTAGAGCGGGGCAGCATTTTTTCTGAATCAGGATCAATTCGTTTCTTGACGATGATTGCGTTAATTATTTATGCGTGACTTGGAATCCATTTGCCAGACAATTGATTGAAATCACAAATTTGTGAATAAAAAGCACAATTGTTCACATGGTGAACAGTGCATAAGTTCACAATTCTTTCCAGATTACTCTATCCTGTTCACGGAGAACAGGCATAGACTGGAGTCGTTCAGGCGGGCTC
>JAIMBU010000255.1 GCA_023511325.1 Gorillibacterium sp. | reverse complement strand
GCATTGACTCATGGAGCAGGAACCTGACTTTTGGAAGAGCCCTAGTAAACTTCCTATCCATAACATTAGATTCTTGCTTAATGAACACTATTACAAAAGAGCATTCCTGGAAATTATTCAGGGGTGCTCTTTTTATTTTTATTTCATCAATAAAAATACGATTATGCTAAATGGCTAAAAATCTATTTTTTGACATTATATTCTAAAATGTAAGTTCAGGGGGTGTATCATGGACAGGCATGAAACGATCAGCAACCAAATAGAGCGAGAACGGCTAGAACTCTACCATTTAGTCGGTCAGTATGGGTTACCTCACAGAAAGGTGATTGCCCAGTCTTTGATCGTGGACAAACTGATTAACGAATATAACGTGATTAAATACGGGAAGAAGGAAAATTCGAGCCGATTGGTTAGATAGCACTGTTCATCTTACCCCTAAGCATCGAATGACCTCTGATCAACCTGTCCCAAGAGAATGATATGTAACATCGCAATGAGCACGGAATAAGCTTCATGCGATTAACTAAATGTATTATACTTAACCTGTAGATGGATAAAACCTTAGGAAATTGCGACTTCGTTATACCTGTAGATAACAGAGGGGGTGGATATGTTGAAGGAACATCTTGAACGGATGTTTGACCACGTTAACTGGGCAAATAATAAGATTTTGCAGCAACTACAATTGCTAACAGAGCCACTGCCGAAACCGATCCACTTGTTTACACACGTGCTTTCTGCTGAAAAGGTATGGTTAACTCGCTTAAACGGCGAGGATCGTGCAAAGCTTTCTGTGGGGGCAACTTCTGGACAGATTGATGGTGAGCCATTAATCGTTTGCGAGCAATGGCTCAGAGAGAATCGCGAGGACTATAATGTTTATTTTGCACATATAACTGAACAAGATTTACTGAATGTTATAGCTTATCGCAACACACAAGGAATACTTCATCATACTTCTGTAATCGATATTCTGACACATGTTTCTGAGCATGGAAGCTATCATCGCGGGCAAATATGCTCCTATCTGCGCAGTCAAGGGTATGAACCTGTGAATACTGATTACATCACTTTTACGAGAGACTAGAATCTGCATATGCGGTGTGACACGTTCGATTAAAGAAACAAGGGGACTTTTCTTTTAATGAAAAAGAGACTATTAAAGCGATTTCCACAACTTTATCAAGTTAGAGTCAGTCAGCTGCAACTCACACGATCTATAATAGATAGGTGGCCCCGTACGCGTTTCGCACGTCACCGATCTGTTCAAACGTTGCCCTGTACCTGCAAGCGACATCAATCACTGCTGCGACGAAAGCTAGGCACCTCAGACCCCATTCTTCAAGAGAATAAAATAACCAATCTGCGGATTGCGATGAGGCAAATGGATGGCATAATCATCCGTCCAGGGGAAACCTTCTCCTTCTGGCAGGCGGTCGGAAAGCCAACAGCCAAGAAAGGCTATATTGAGGGTTTGCTTTTGTCCCATGGCGAGGTGATGACAGGAGTGGGCGGCGGAATTTGCCAGCTCGCAAACATGCTCTTCTGGCTAGCTTTGCATACACCGCTAACCATAGCAGAACGTCACCATCACAGCTTTGATCCTTTTCCTGATGATGGGCGAGTGTTACCCTTTGGCAGTGGTGCCAGCGTTTTCTTCAACTACATTGACCTGAGGTTCTTCAATAATACGAATCGTAGCTTTCAATTCAGAATAGGGCTGACCGATAAACATCTCAAAGGCTCCGTGCATTGCGATGAGGAATGGCCTTATACTTACCACGTGCAAGAAAAAAATCACTGTTTTCTCAAGCAAGCCGGAATCAATTATCGGCAGAATGAGATCTGGCAGACCAAGATAGACCGAAGGACGGGTAGTATTATCGGTGAGCAACTGTTGATCAAGAACTTTTCTGAGGTTCGATATGAGCTGCCCAACCCGTGAGTTCGAGTTAAAGTTTTAAGGAGAACATTCGTATGAGAAAAACAAATAGATCCTTGATTAACACAAGAAGGGCAAAAGTCTTCCGGCTGCTACGTCGTCTTGTAATGATTGGACTGGTTAGTGCACTATTAGGTACCATTGCCATTGTGAGCGTGGATTATATCGTGAGGAGCCAAGGCTCAGCGTATATCCTATCTCCTGAAGATGTTCCTGTAGTAGATGCTATTATTGTACTTGGAGCATTAGTAAAACCAGATGGGCAACCATCACTCATGCTGCATGATCGACTGGAAACTGCACTGGAGCTTTATCAAGCTGGAAAAGCACCAAAAATCCTCGTCAGTGGTGATCATGGTCGCAAGAATTACAATGAGGTTCGAGCAATGAAGCAATATTTACTAGATCGCGGGGTAGCGGAAGAAAATATCTTCATGGACCATGCAGGGTTCAATACCTATGAAACAGCTTATCGGGCGAGGGATGTTTTTGCGGTGCAAAGTGCGGTAATGGTTACGCAGCAATATCATTTAATGCGTTCTGTCTACAACGCACGGAAGCTGGGTTTAGAAGCATACGGAGTGTCGGCTGACAAACAAAAGTACTTCAAGCAAGGCTTTTATAATGTACGTGAGGTAGCAGCTCGTTGTAAGGATTATCTACTGGTCAATGTGCTTAAGCCGAAGCCAACCTTTTTGGGAGATGTGATCCCGATTTCGGGCGATGGGCGGGCAACTGAAGGGTAAGCGCATTCATCTGTGGCTTTTGTAAGAAATCATCTAACTGAGCCGCCGGATAACCGGACGGCTTATTTACTCTGCCTGCTTTCAGGTGTAAACTGGTTTGCGGGAGATGAAACTCATGAGAAAAATACTGCTTACCTTACTCCAGATCGGTGTGTTCTACGCCATATCATATCTTGCAAATATTGCGGCTGATGCGCTTCACCTGCCTGTACCTGGTACGATGCTGGCCATTGTCGTTGTTTTCATCCTACTGCAAACAGGTGTTGTCAAGCTTGCTTGGTTATCCATAGGTGCCGACTTCCTCATTGCCAATCTAGTCTTGTTCTTTATCCCCTCGGCAGTCGTTCTGATGAAGCATACAAAATATCTCGCTATCCATGCGACTGGAATTTTATTGGTTGTCGTGCTGGGCACGTTTCTAATTATGGCTTTCTCCGGAATAATGACTGAGTTCCTGATTGGAAGAAAGAAGGGAGAACTATAATGCTTCCACTCCTTTACTTTCTGATTACTGTAGTTGCTTACGTTCTGGCAACTAAGCTGTACCGGAAGACGCACTTTCTGCTTTTCTCACCTTTCCTTATTGCTCCCCTTACCCTCGCGGTTCTTCTGATCTTTGTGGGAATACAATATGAATCTTATAATGCAGGCGCTTCTTATTTGACCAAGCTGCTTCAACCCGCTACGATTGCACTAGTTGTTCCGCTTTATCGCTACTCAGGTCTGCTGCGTAAACATCTGGTTGCCGTTAGTGTGGGGATGATGAGCGGTATAATGCTTTCCTTTGGTTCTACGCTTACGCTCGCGTATCTCGCTGGAATGGATTCAGCAACGATCAAGAATTTGCTTCCTCACTCGGTGACTACGCCATTTGCTATGCTGCTGGCGGATGCCATTAAGGGGGATGCTCAAATCACAGTGTTGTTTACAATCATGACCGGAATCTGCGGGATGATCATTGGTCCGCTGGTGATCCGCTTGTTTAACATCCAACATGAGGTATCCAAGGGAGTTTTGCTCGGTGTTGGCGCGCATGCTGCTGGCACAGCAAAAGCCTTTGAACTCGGTGAACAGGAGGGCGCTATAGCGAGTGTAGTCACGATCATCACAGCGCTGATCATGATCATTCTTGTTCCCGTATTATTCCGCTTGTTCGACATGGTATAAGCGAAAGAGAGAGTCCAACGGTAACCCTAAAAAAGGATTTAATTGCTTGATAAAATATATACTTGGCAGGAAGGGGCTTGAGTGTGACAACAGTCATCAGCAACAACCAGATTGCTTCAGATATTTTTGTGCTGACAGCAGAGGGTGATTATCAAGGTGAAATGGGCCAGTTCTATATGCTTCGCGGCTGGGATCAATTCCCGATATTATCCCGTCCAATTAGTATTCACGATATAGGCGAAGGCTATATATCCTTCTTATATCGTGTAGTAGGTCAAGGAACGGAGTTGCTCTCACGGCTAAAGCCAGGAGATTTCCTTGGTCTTGAAGGGCCTTATGGAAATGGCTTTCCTGTTATTCAGGGGAAGGTCGCTCTTGTTGGTGGAGGCATGGGAACAGCTCCATTATATTATGCGGCCAAGCGATTGCTAAATTCAGACGCCTACCTAGGCTTCAGCTATGAAGCGTTTCGGGTGGAGGAATTCCGCCATACGACAGGACAAACGAAAGTAAATATTGGCGGCTACATTGTCGATGACTTCGATCCTACCGGTTATGAAGCAGTCTTTACCTGCGGACCGCTACCGATGATGCGGGCGCTGGCTACGAAGCTACAAGGGACAAGCACGAAGCTGTACGTGTCCTTAGAGAAACGCATGGCCTGTGGCATTGGAGCCTGTTTCGTCTGTAGCTGTGCAACTACGAATGGGAATCGCAAGGCATGTAAGGATGGACCTGTATTCTTAGCCGAGGAGGTGGACCTGGATGATCTCAACAGTCACTAATATCGCAGGCGTTTCCTTCAAGAATCCGTTTATTATGGCCTCCGGCACTTATGGCTTTGGCCGAGAATATGCCCAATACAATGATCCTAACAAGCTTGGCGGCATTTCTGGTAAAGGCCTTACGTTGCACGCAAAAGCAGGTAATCGTGGAATACGGGTCTATGAGACTGCTTCAGGATTGCTCAACAGTGTTGGTTTGGAGAACCCCGGCATTGAAGCTTTTCTCGAGAGAGAGCTTGACGTTATGACCTCTTGGGATACAGCAGTCCTGCTAAATTTGGGTGGAGGAACTCTAGAGGATTACGTCCAAGGGACCCAGCTAATCAATGAGGATAATGATCGTCGTAAGCGGGAAAGCCGTCGAGGCGTCGACATGATTGAACTCAATATCTCCTGCCCGAATGTTAAGGAAGGTGGAATGGCCTTCGGCGTAGACACAGAGGTGGCTCGCACGGTCGTTCGTGGCGTCCGCCAGGCTACCCATCTGCCGCTTGCAGTGAAGCTGTCACCAAATGCTCAAGACATAGCAGCGATGGCCGCTATGTGCGAAGAGGAGGGGGCAGACGCTATCTCCCTAGTTAACACCTTCAGTGGGATGAAGATCGACGTGAGAAAACGACAAAGTGTTTTTGCTAACCTCTATGCGGGTTTATCTGGTCCTGCAATCAAGCCAATCGCCCTGCGTATGGTTCATCAAGTGGCTAAAGCCGTCAGTATCCCTGTGATTGGCATGGGTGGAATTTCATCCGCTGAGGAT
>JAIMBU010000025.1 GCA_023511325.1 Gorillibacterium sp. | reverse complement strand
ATAAAAAAACACCCGATTCTCTATCTTATGGCATTACCCGTTATAATTTACTATATTATATTTCATTTTTTACCTATGTACGGAATTATTATTGCCTTTAAGGACTATAACATCTATCAAGGAATTGCAGCCAGCGATTGGGTCGGATTGGATAATTTCAGAAGGCTGTTCGAGATGTCCGGTTTTCTGCGGGCACTAAGAAATACAATTATCATTAGCTCCTATCAACTGATATTTGTATTCCCGGCGCCTATTGTTTTGGCGTTGCTCATTAACGAAGTGAGAAATACGGCGTACAAGAAATTTCTGCAAACAAGCGTCTATCTGCCGCACTTTGTATCCTGGGTCGTAATCGGTGGCATTATATATGCGATTCTATCGCCTACTACCGGCATAGTGAAAGAAACTGCCGGCTGGTTCGGACACGAGGGAACGGTCTTCAATGTAATGGGCAGCCGGGAAACCTTTCGCGGCTTGTTGATCGGGTCGAGCATCTGGAAGGAAGCAGGGTTTGGTACCGTATTATACTTGTCCACCATTGCGACGATCGATCCGCATTTGTATGAAGCGGCAAAGGTGGACGGCGCCAAAAAAAGGCGGCAAATATGGCATATAACGCTTCCGGGTCTCCGAACCACAATCGTTATTATGCTGATTTTTAATGTTGGAAGCTTCTTGAATGCGGGTCTGGAGCAGGTGTTTGCCCTCTATAGCCCATTGGTGTATGAGGTCAGCGAAATTCTTGATACGTATCTATACAAGCTGGCGTTCAATGATGCAAAATATGATCTCTCCACCGCCGCCGGTTTGTTTAAATCCGTCGTGGGATTAATTCTGGTGTTGGTTACGAACTACATCGCCAAAAAAATAGACAAAGAAAGCGGGCTAATCTAGATGAGGGAGGGGATAAAGGCAATCAGACAAGAAAATCTCGGCCAGTGGTTATTAAATGCTTTCTTGTTGGTCATTGCAATTGTGACGTTTTATCCGTTCTGGCACGTTCTGATGTATTCTTTCAGCGATCCGAAACTAGCCATGGGAGGAGGATTGTTCCTTCTTCCGCGGGGATTTTCGTTTGACTCGTATGTGAGGCTGTTTCAAAATTCGGGAATCGGACAGGCTTATTCCAATTCGCTGTTCCGGTTATTTGTCGGCACTTCGATCAATGTCGTCTTTACGGCGATGCTTGCTTATCCATTATCGATTCGGCGTTTCCTATTGCGGACGCCGCTCACACTCATGATTTTCTTCACGATGCTGTTCAGCGGAGGCATGATTCCAACTTACTTACTAGTGAACAGCTTAGGTCTTGTGGACACTTTATGGGCGCTTATTGTTCCTTCGGCAATCAGTGCATGGAACTTTTTCATCATGAAAAATTACTTTCAGAGCCTCCCGCCTGAGTTGGAGGAGTCGGCAAGCATGGACGGCGCTTCGCCGCTGCGCACATTGTTCTCGATCATTCTTCCGGTATCGATGCCGGTCATTGCGGCCATCGCGTTGTTCTACGGTGTCTCCCATTGGAATTCTTATTTCGATGCAGTTCTTTATATCCATTCTCAAAAGAAGGAGGTGTTGTCTGTATTTCTGCGAAGTATGATGAATTATAGCGCGATGGAATCGACTAAAGGGTCTGATGACAGCGCATTGATGGCGAATGTGTCCGAGGAATCCTTGAAGATGACAGCCATCATAGCCTCGATCTTGCCTATGCTGATCATTTACCCGTTTTTGCAAAAATACTTCGTCAAGGGTGTAATGATCGGCGCTGTGAAAGGTTAAATAGAACGGCAATTTCCGTCCCTGGAGGGACCCATATGAGGAGGATTACTGTGAAAAGGAAAGCGTCCTTGAACGTGTTGCATTTATTCTTTCTTCTAATCCTGTTATTTGTAACGGCATGCAGCAACTCCGGTGCAGGCAATACAGCAAATCCGGAAGAGACCCAGCTATCGGACTCTGAGGAAACACCAACTGAGAAACAAGCCGAACCTCCTACGGTCACGATCCTGATGAAGAAGGCTACAGACTTCCCGGAAGATAACCTGGTCATTCAAGAAATCCGCAAACGAACAGGGGTCAATGTGCAAGTACAATCCGTCGCTGAAGCCGATTACGGCAATCGTCTGAATACGTCGATCGTTAGTGGGAATGCACCCGATATTTTCGAGATTTCCAAAGCCAGTCTGAAGGAAATGGCGGAGAATGGCGTGATTATGCCGCTGAATGATGTGTTGAAATCCAACGGATCGAACATGCTGGCAAATAAAGGCGAGTACATGAAGGGGCCGGTAACGATTGACGGACAAATCTACGGGATTCCCTATGGCTGGTCCTCGGGTAATGCGCTTGCCATCCGCAAGGATTGGCTGGATAATCTCGGGTTGAAAGTGCCAACGACGCTGGAGGAATACGAGCAGGTTCTGCGTGCCTTCGTGAATGACGATCCAGATGGAAATAAGCTGAACGATACGATTGGCCTGGGCTTGACATTCGGTGCGAATCAAACCTGGACGCATCTTTTCACAGCCTTCGGCATTCCGATGACCCGGCAAGTACTGGTCGACGACAAGGTGGTTCCTTGGATGCTGGCTCCAGGTTACCTTGATGCAATCAAGTATATGAATAAGCTCTATAAAGAGGGCTTGATTGATCCGGAGTTCGCAACCGTGCCGGCAACGCAATCGTACGAGAAGCTGTGGAACGGAAAAGTTGGGGCGTATAGCTTTAACCCGGACGGCATCACTCAAAACTGGCTTTCCCGCTATGTTGAAGATCCGAGCCCGGAATTTGTCTATACCGTCATTAAGGGACCGAATGGACAAGGCGGCTATTTGAATCCGGTGTTGGAGGACAGCGCCCCCTATACCGTTATTTCCAGCAAAGCGAAAAACCCGGAGGCGGCAATGAAGGTATTGGATTTTCTGGTCAGCGAAGAGGACTACACATTAACATGGGCCGGGCTTGAAGGCGTGCATTACAAAAAGAATGACAAAGGTGAATTCGAATGGATTCCTCCTTATGATGACGCCGAAAAGCTGCGGAATGAAGGAGGGTATGTGTACTCGAGGATTATGTATCGAATCGGCGGATTGCGCGATCAGTTGTTCAATGAGGCTACGCGCGAAGGACGTAAAATAGCGATGGAAAATACGATAGAAGATGTGTATATCTATGAATTGCCGGAGATCCAGAAGGAAGTCGGAACGATTCTGGACGATATGGAGATTGAATTCCGGATGGTTGCCATTACCTCGAAGGGCGATCTCGATGCGATGTATAAGGAGTTCAAGGCGAAGTATTTGGCGGAAGGCGGCGATAAATGGATCGAGCAGGCAACGGAAATTTATCAGGCCCAGGAGAAGGCGGCGAGTCAGTAAGAAAGGAGGAGAAGCATGAGGGCAAAGGTAGAAATCAATACTTCAAAGGCGGTAGGAACGTGGCCGCGCGTGGAGCGATATCAAAACTCGACGCTGCGGTTCGCGCCACCGGCCAATTTTCCGGCATTCTGGGCCGAGAAGCACGGACGACCCAAGATCATGCGTTGCTGGGTCACCCTCGACGAAGTCTGGGATTATCGTACGGACGAATATTTCTGGAACTATCGAATTGGGGTCAACCGATACGAAGACGATCCCCATCATCATGAATACGACTGGGGGGCGACTGTCCCATCTGAGGTGCACATTCAAACCTATCTATCCTCCCACAGCGAGTTTTGCGACGAAATTTTGCTGAATCTCCGCAGGTATGAGAAAGAAACGGAGCAGGGAATCGTCTCTCTCGATAAATACGAAGAGGTTGTTGAACGGGTCATCGAGTACTACAAGAATCTGTACCCCAACATCCGTTATATCGAACCTTGCAACGAGAGCGATTACCTGCGCTTCGGCGGCATCGACTCCGAACATTACTACAAGCTGTACACTCGGGCATACCGAGCCGTAAGGAAATTGAACGAACGCCATCGGTATGAGATTCCGCTGGAAATCGGCGGCACTGCAATCAACGCGGTGATGGATCGCCCGCACTTATGGAGCGAGTTTTTGCAGCATTTGGCCAACGATAAGGATGAGCGACGGGAAATTGATTTTTATTCCATGCACGATTACAACGGCCATCCCAACCGGATGAAAGCCTTTTACGACATGCATCATGCATGGATCAAGGAGCTGGGCTTGCCCGATCTTCCGATTTTCGTGGATGAATACGGTTCTACCCGGACGACGGGAATATGGACGGATAATTTGAAGAACGCTTCGGGCGTTTTGTCGGTGATGATCTTATCCACCCAGTTGCCCGGTATGCATATTTTTCCTTGGTGCACGTTTCACAACCCCATCCATCAAATGTCGTTTACCCAGTACCTGTTGCTGGAGGACGGAGGGTTTGCCTCCACACCGGGCGGCAATGCCATGCGCATGCTGCACATGCTTAAGACAAACATGCTGGAGATGCAGGGAGAGCATCAGCATCGGGTCATCGGTACCGGAGATGCTACGGGATACGTCGTGCTGGCTACGAATCCCAGCGACAAGCCGATGGCTGTCGACCTGATGCTGTGCGAAATTCCGTACGACACAGTTACGATTACGGAATATCGGGTAGACTCCTTGCATAACAACCGCTTGACAGGCCCTGCTAGCACCGAGATGGGACCCACCAACCGGTGGAATGGATGGGTTAAGGGACCTGAGAAGGGCATTGACATTGCGGATGTTCTGGAGCCGTACGGATTCACCTTGTGGCTGGTGGAACCACACTTCTAAAAGGTTATGAAGGATCGCACAGCTCTCGTGAAAACGGTGTGCGATTTTTCTTTTTTAGACGGGTCTTGTGGAAAAGCTGCTGGTATCCATCCTTCCGGATTTACCAATTGCGTCAGAAAGTCCATACAAGCCTAACACATTCTTGTATCTAGTTATTACAAAAAGTCGCTAGTTTACCCATGGCAGCTGAAATCGCTTACCTATATAATGTGCCTAAGCATACAAAAAGACACGGAGGAGCGAATTCTCGATGAAACGAAGTGGCACTGGGGCTTTAGAGGAGCAGGGAGCAATCGGCAGTCAGACGAAGCAGGCGGTATCTGCAGCTGTCAAGGAATTGACGCTGGCAAAGCAGGGAAAGGCGGCTGTAATCTATGTGGACCCCAAGGGCAAGGATTATGACGGGCTGCGCCGGGTGGTCTGTTCTTTTGCCAATGATATCAAGCTTGTGAGCGGAGCGATGCCGGATATCTGCACACAGGCGGAGCAATTGGATGGAACGGTGGTGATTGTCGGCTCCATCGGCAGCAATGATCTTATTGACGGCTTAATCGAGGACGGCGTAATTGACGCAGCCCCCATCCGGGGCAAGAGGGAATGCTACACCATTCAGGTGGTGGAACAGCCGTTTGCGGGAGTGGAGCAGGCGCTGATTATTGCAGGCAGCGACAAACGGGGGGCGATTTACGGCATTTATTCGATTTCCGAAATGATCGGCGTGAGCCCCTGGGTGTACTGGGGAGATGTGGTTCCGCAGAAGAAGCCGGAATTGAGCATCCTCACAAATCTGTTGAACCGGACCTCCAAGGAGCCGTCAGTCAAATATAGAGGGATTTTTCTCAATGACGATTGGCCATCTCTGGGTTCTTGGGTAACCAATGTCTTCGGGGACTTTACTGAAGATTTTTATGAGAAGGTATTTGAGCTGATTCTGAGATTGAAGGGGAACTATCTGTGGCCGGCCATGTGGAGCGCCGAATTCAGCGTGAATGGCAAAAGCAGTCCGTTGGCCAACGCGCAGCTTGCCCATGAGTACGGCATCGTGATGGGAACCTCCCACCACGAGCCGCTGTTCCGGGCGGGCAGTGAATGGCAAAGGGTGTACAGCCAGTACGGAACGAGCAATCTGTGGAATTTTGCCCAGAATAAACAGGCCATTACAGATTTCTGGGAGGACGGAGTCAAGCGTAACAAGGATTATGCGAACCTGATTACGCTAGGCATGCGGGGAGAGTCCGATTCTGTGCTGGAAGGCTCCGACCGTGAGAACATTGAGCTGCTCAAGATGATCATCCGCACCCAGAAGGATTTATTGAAAAAATACAATCTGGAACATGCGCCACAGGTTCTCGCCGTTTACAAGGAGGTTGAGAAATACTGGTACGGCACGGAAGAAGCGGAAGGCCTGAAGGACTGGGAGCTTCTGGATGATGTGACCATTTTACTGTCTGACGACAACTTCGGCAATCTGCGGAAAATTCCGCAAGGGTGTGAGATGAACCGTCGCGCGGGCTGGGGAATGTATTACCACTTTGACTATCATGGCGGACCCCATTCCTATGAATGGGTGAACACCGTGCCGCTGGAAAAGGTCTGGGAGCAGATGTCCATGGCGTTCGATTACGGAATACGTGATATCTGGATCGTCAATGTGGGGGATTTAAAGCCAATGGAATTGCCTATATCCTACTTTCTGGAATTGGCTTATGACTTTGATGCGTGGGGAACAGATGGAATCAACCGGACAATGGAATACACGAAGCGGTGGGTGGAGCAGCAGTTTGGGCCTGCCCTGGAGGCAGAGACGATTCAGGGAATCACCCGGTTATTGGCGGATTACACCCGAATGAACGGCCGGCACAAACCGGAGATTATTTCCCCCTCTACCTTCAGCCCTGTTCATTACAATGAAGCGCAGCGGGTTCTGAATCAAGCGATGGAGCTTGAGAATACCGCCGGCAAATATGAGAAGTTAATCCCTGAATTGTATAAGGATGCTTATTATCAGCTAGTGTATTATCCTGTCGCGGCTTCGGCTAACGTGGTGAAAATGCAGATCTATGCCGGACTTAACAGCCTTTATTGGCGGCGGGGCAGTGTATTGGCCAACGCCTACGCTGCTCTGACGAATGAAGCGATCGAGCGGGACAAGGAGCTGGAGCGGGTCTACAATACCAGCATATCGGGTGGGAAATGGAAAGGCATGATGAGCTCCCCGCATGTGGGGTATGTGAACTGGAATGCGCAGGACTGGAAGTACCCTGAAACCGCTGTTTGGACTCCAAAGCAGGGCTCTCTCATGATCGTCGATGTGGAGGGAACGGAGGAGGGCTATGCTTCCGGGACAGCGATTCTTCCGGCGTTGACGAATTTGCGGAAGGAAAGCTGCAGATTAACGATCAGCAGCGGAGGAGACGCGCCGTTTGATTATCAGGCGACAGTCAGCGCCGATTGGATCAGGCTTGATTATCCGCAAGGGCGAGTTGAAACGGGCAAGACGATTCAGGTTTCCGCCGACTGGAATCAAGTGGGAAAGGGAGAGATTGCAACAGGCGAGATCATCATTTCCGGCGTCGGAGCATCCGTCACGGTTCAGGTTGCTGCCCAATGGATAGACGCGGAAGGTGTGCCGCCGATGACATTCATCGAAACCGATGGCGTCGTGGCGATTGAAGCGGAGCATGCCCTGCGCTGCGTATCGAAATCCGGTGTGGAGTGGAAGATTATTGAAAGCTACGGTCGCTCTTTATCCTCGGTAAAAATGTTTCCCACCGGTGTTTCCTTTGTCCGGACGGAGGACGCCCCTTATCTGGAATACCGGATATTGGTCCATCAGGACGGGGAATACGGCTTATCTGCCTATATCGCGCCAACGAACAACCTGTCTCCCGCTAGCAGGCTAAAGTATGCCGTAGGCTTCGACAACGAAGCGCCTGTCATCGCGAATGCCCTGCCTGCGAACTATGAGGGCGGCAACCATGATAATTTGCCATGGTGCCACGCCGTTATGGACAATATTCATATCGTCACCACCTGCCATGTTTTGTCCAAGGGCATTCATACTCTTCGCTTCTACGGACTTGACGCCGGTTTGGTTCTGCAGAAGCTTGTCCTGTCCGCGGCTTATCTTCCGTATTCCTGCTTCGGTCCCGAAGAGAGCTATTATACGTTGCGCGAGGACCGTTCCTGATTCACTATTTCTGGGCGGATGACGGAGGATAGCCCTTCAAGCTCTTGAAGACATTGCTGAAGTAGGAGACATCATGATAGCCGCAGTGCTCAGCAACCTCGGACACGGTAAAGCCGCCTGCCGATAAAATCATTTCAGCATTGTTCACGCGGACCTTGTTCATAAATTCCTTGCAGGTTGAGCCTGTATTTTGCTTGAACAGCTTGCCCAGGTACACCGGATTCAGGCTGACCCAATCAGCTAGGTCCCCCATCGTGATGTCTTCCGCATAATGATCCATGATATAAGTCATCATTTTGTCGATTCTCGGGTCAAGCAGAGGCGTTTCCCGATAATGCGCGATACTGAGCAGGCGGTGCACAATAAGCTGAAACAGAGCGCGGGCTTTCATTTTATAGAAAGGCTGCTTGCCCATCCAGACATGGGCGAATTCCTTGGTATATTCTAGAATTTCCTTGGTCATCCGGTTTCTCGTCACAGGTTCAAAGGGAAGCTTCACCGAATTGTCGGCGCCCTCCCAGAAGAAATTAAATGCGTAGGAGTGCATAGGCGCCTCCTTGAAGGTATGGGCTTCCCGAACACTGCCGGAGGGAACATACAACATGTCGCCCGCCCGGACGGTGTACTTCTCTCCATTAATGTAATAATTCGCTTTTCCTTCAACAACAAACGTCAGATCGTGGAAGCCATTTTTTCTCCGGACAATTTCCCAATTCGGGAAGCAGCGGCGATCCACAAACAGAAAGATATTAGGAACGAGTCGCTCGTATTTTTCAACATCCATTGCAGATTTCCTCCTCCGGCAAATCATAGCATCCCTGGCTCAAATGATAAATAGACAAGTCGATGGAGGACCTTGATGCGAAGGGCCCTACCTGTACAAGATCAACGGGATTGTATTATATGATGTCCGCATCCGGCGGGACCGGCACCCAGCACAGGGAGATTATCGGCAGGAGCTGCTCTCCGTATGGCCCTTCCGAATTGCTGGAGCATCCTATTCTAACCCATAACGAGCTTGCGACGCACCCAATCCAGAATTTGGGCATGCCGAACTGGTACGGAACGAAGATTACCTTGTAGGTTTAAATTGACAAACAACACCTTTTTTTCATAGGACAAAGCATGATCTAAATTGCAGTCGTTGGTCGTTTTCCCAGTACTGCCTATCTGATTAGCGATAGTCGTTGTTTTTGTCGCTCCGAACAAATTTGTCAAAGGCAGGGAGCGGGCTGGTTCTTGTCTGGTTCTCTCCCAGTTCTTCCCAACATGCAAAAATGGCTGCATTTTGGTTCAACACGGCAAACCCTCGTAGGGCTTGGAAAAAACGAACAAACCGCGGAAAACCTTTATTTTACAAGGTTTTTTGCGGTTTTTGGATTCCTTTTCTTGGACTTAACGCCTGCTATCTTCCTGATAGTATCCCTCAGGGATACCATTAACAATGAAACAAAGCTAGCCAGTCCCTGCAAATTGCAGCACATTGGCTAGCTTTTTTATGTCCCGCGTTATATTGCTTACAGAGTGCGTGCGGAGTGGCTTTCCCTGGATATCCGGCTAAATTCGCCGGGGCGGTTAACGGTTATGGCCGAAAGTATCGTTACAAAGACCATAGTGAATACACTTACGAGACCCATCGAGCTGTAGATCTCCCTATTGCCGTCACGCGTAACGCACAGGAGCAGATAGTTCATGCTTTGAATGCCGTAGATGGCAACTGCTTCAAGCCAGTAGGTCTTGCTGAAGGAATCGTCGGTTCCTTTGGTATCGTATTTGGAAAGAAAGATTGCGAAGATTTGCATGAATACATAAACCACGAAGAACCAGCCCAAATAATTGGAAATCGGTACTCCAAAGTAATTCCCGCCATCCTCCCAAATCCACTCTTTACTGATGGTAGACGTCAACGGGTCCATGACCACATCCCACATAACCATGATGAACGAAGCGATGAACGGAACCAGAAAGATCTGAATGCCCCGCAGTTTTTTACCGTATTGTCCGTTCAAGATATGAGAGAGCGTCCAGGCCATGTAGCCCATTCCGAAATAAGCGATCATGATCACGAAGGGTACATCAAAGACCCGGGGGATCGATGACGTATAGTGATAATTTCCGAAAGGAAATCCCATACCGATACTTAAGCTTTCAAAAAAATTGCTGATTCCCCAGGTGATGACGAAGAAGAAGACCATATTCTTCAGCCCATAACGCTTGGTTCCATGAAAGAATGCCAGGCCGGGAATAATGGGGAACAGCACAATATCCATCACATCCTTGGCAGAGGACGGCATAAGAAATTTAATGATTGAAGCTGCAAACAGCAATGCGATGAATGACCATCTGGCCGCACTGGTAGATTGGTTGTTCTTCAAGACTGTTTTATTTATTGCATACTGGTTTGATACTTGGGCCATGATGTTGCCTCCTTTGGTATTTGCATTCTAAAATAATTCAGATGAAGACGATCCTCCTTACATGTTGTTGTATTTCCGCCACGACTACAATATACTGGACACAGTGTTGGACTTCAATCATCAATAATTTTGAAAATGAGCACAAACCGACAATCGCAGCATGGTGTGTTGGATACACATTTTTTTACGGATAAGTGGGGGGTACAATGGATAACGCGAAAATAAACCGACGTACGAAAATGACCAAAATGATCTTAAAGGACAGCCTTCTGGAATTGATCCGCCATAAACCGATCTCCAAGGTAACGATTAAGGAAATCTGCGAGCTGGCCGATATGAACCGAAGCACATTCTACTTCCATTACACCGACCAATATGACCTGATGCAGCAGGTGGAGCAGGGGATTATTCAGGAACTTAATGCCTACATAAATGAGTACATTGACGGGAAGGATCCGATTGACGAGTATCTCGCAATCGAGAAAATCCTGGAGTACATGCTGCAGAACAAGGAAGTATTCATCGCACTTCTTAACGGGAACGGGAGCAAGGAGTTCGCCAATCACATCGCGGACATGGTGCGCCAATACAGTATCAATGAATGGCTGAGAAGCGGTGCCGTTGAGCTCGAGATCGCCGAATATCTGTATACGTTTGCCGAGTTGGGCGGCTCGGGGCTGATGATTAAATGGGTGAACGATGGTTATGTGAAGCCACCGGCCGAGATGGCAGCGCTGATCATCAAGATAATCAGAGGCGGAGTTGCCTCGTTTATGGATGGCGAGGCAGAAAACATATGAATAGCAGACCAATAGAGTTCAAAGATAATGCTGCAATCGAACAAGGCATCAGGGATTACCTGATTGAATTTGGCGAGAACAGCGATGGTATGGCCTTGGCGGACGACAGCATGAAGGATTTAGGCCATTACTATACGAATGATGATGAGGCCCGCGTGTGCAGATTCACTGGAATCAGAACGCTATCGCTGGCCGCAAGGGCGTTGATTATCAAAAGCTCCAAGGATGGATTGGTGTCGATCAGAATGTATAT
>JAIMBU010000254.1 GCA_023511325.1 Gorillibacterium sp. | reverse complement strand
AAGTTCACATGACAAATCGTAACATTGGGAAAAATGAAAGTCAAGATTATTATAATTATTATTTAATAATAATTATAATAATTGAATAAACCGTGA
Source organism: Gorillibacterium sp. (assembly GCA_023511325.1). GTDB lineage: Bacteria > Bacillota > Bacilli > Paenibacillales > NBRC-103111 > Gorillibacterium. Next base: position 5,305 of record JAIMBU010000254.1, on the reverse strand, counting down.
ACTTTTATATTCCCCCCCTTATTTTACAGACAACAAAACCTCTGGAAGATTACCAGAGGCTGTTCATTATGCTTCCTAATTCCCTTGTAATTTGCGAATAGCGGCTACGATGAGATCACCCATCGCTTCTGTGCCGATGGATTTATTCTTATCAACAGCAATATCCTTTGTCCGATGGCCCGCATCAAGAACTTCTTTGACAGCGAGCTCAATAGCATCCGCCGCATCATGATAACCAAAGGTCAACCGATACATTAAAGCCACTGAAAGGATGGTCGCTACTGGATTTGCGATTCCCTGTCCGGCAATATCTGGAGCAGAGCCATGTACAGGCTCGTATAGTCCGTAGCTGCCTTCTCCGAGAGAAGCAGAGGAGAGCATCCCAATCGAGCCTGTCAGCATAGCAGCTTCATCACTGAGAATGTCACCAAACATGTTCTCGGTGACAATGACATCGAAGCTTGAAGGTCGACGCAGCAACTGCATCGCACAATTGTCTACCAGCACATGCTCCAACTCAACATCGGGGTAATCCTCAGCTACACGAATAACTGTTTCCCGCCATAATCGAGATGTTTCAAGTACATTTGCCTTATCCACTGATGCCAGCTTCTTGCGACGGGTCCGAGCAATTTCGAAGGCTTGACGTGCGATACGCTCGACTTCCATCACACTGTACACACAGGTATCCACAGCTTCTTGACCGTTTGGTCCTTCTCGCCGGAGCTTCTCGCCAAAATAAATCCCACCCGTAAGCTCACGCACAACAATCAGATCCGTACCTTCTAATACTTCGGGCTTGAGGGTAGAGGCATCCTTCAGGCAGTCAAAGACAACAGCTGGACGAATATTAGAGAATAGTCCGAGTGCCTTACGGATGCCAAGAAGCCCTGTTTCCGGGCGTAACTCCTTGGGGTTATTATCCCACTGTGGACCACCCACTGCTCCCAGCAGGACGGCGTCAGCGTTCTTACACATCGCCAGTGTATCCTCAGGAAGTGGTGTTCCGCGTTGATCAATGGCAATTCCGCCAAATAAACCATATTCAAACTCAAAACGATAGCCGAATACCTCTTCGGTTTTAGCGATAACCTTTTGTGCTTCCGCTACGACCTCCGGCCCAATCCCGTCTCCAGCAATCACAGCAATCTTCTTCACGTCTGCCAACAGAAACCACTCCTTCATTTCGTCCATAAAGGTAACAACTATTCGTACTTATAAGTTGTAGCATATCAAAAACCATATGACCAAGATATAAATTCTATTGGCTTCATAGAAGGAACCTATAACTCGTTGGTTTTAATTTCGTTTACCAAGAATAAAAGGGGTATAGCGATTAATAAAAAATATAACTGGAACTAACATCAGGGAGCCAACTATCGTATAACTAATACCCTCAAGGAATTTGGTAGATTCGCTTTGGACCTGATAAAACGATAGATGATTCAACAATTGGCCAATTAGTGGAAACACGATATATTTATGAAACGCTAAATAAATCAGCGAGTTTACGCCAATGAAAGCAAAGATGGTTACTCGTTTTAATACAGGCTCGAGTATTCTTACGAAAGTAATGAAGGCAAATATTCCACCGAAAGCGGAAATATAAAAAAATATATAGTTTCCATACATATTCTGAAACATATTGACGGTTTTGTTATGAAGACCAAAAAAAAGATTGATCCCTAGATAAATGATAAAGAAATGGATCGTAAAATACCTTGCTTGCATTTTATTTTTGATTATATATCCGGCACCTAAAAAAACTACGGCAGTTAGAGCAGCGTCAATGCTCCATGGTAATGCTTTTGTCATGTAGGTACTATACGAATAGCCAATGATTGAACAAAACATTAAATAAACGATAATTTGTTTATAATTATCACTGTATTTTACAATAAAATAAAATAGTAGTTCAGCAAAGAATAAACAAGGTAAGAACCATAAGGCCAGATTGTGTATAGTGAAAGGGGTATCCCGCTGCGCAAGAAGAGTCCCCCATAGTGGTCTATATAAACTTATTCCTGAATTACTATAAAAATCATTTCCAATGTTACGGTAAACAAAAACCCAGTAAAAATAATTTATTAACGAAAGTGAAAAATAAGGGATGACTAAGGTAATGAGTTTTCTTTTGAGAAAAGCTACAAAGCTTGAATGTTTTCTAAAGGAAAATAAATAACCAGATAAGAAGAAAAATAAAGGCATATGGAACGTGTAAATGACTTTTGTTAATTCTCCCGGAAAGGGTGCATGTCCTAACATGACTAAAAGCATTCCCAACCCTTTACAAAGATCAATCCATCCCATTCTTTCTTTCAATATTACCTTCATCTATTAAACCATTCCCTTTTCATTTTATTATCCTGTTTCTCGAATAGCATTCCCCATCGTTTCGCCTTCCTCCTCTTCCCCTTGAGAGTGGATAACAAACCTAATCAAATAAGAAAGCGACGTTTTCCTTTCTAGAAAGAGAAATATTCTTTCCTAGAAAGAGAATACGCCGCTCATTCGTTCTTCTTGTCCTGCATAGATCAGATCAACGTAACACTTTCGTATTTCGCACCATCGTTTGTATTGCGTTTATCGATTAATCGATTGATTGAATCTACATAGGCTCGGGCGCTTGCCTCTAGAATATCGGTACTAACACCACGGCCTTTAACAGAAATACCATTCTGAGCAAGCATAACGGTTACCTCGCCAAGGGCATCTTTACCATCAGTAACAGACTGAATGGTGTAGTCCTGTAGTTCGACGCTCTCACCGATCGCACGATCAATGGCCTTATAGATGGCATCGACGGAACCGTTACCGATGGCTACTTCCTCAATCATAGAGCCTTCGGCTGTGAGAATCCGGATGGTTGCCGTTGGAACAGAATGATTGCCACACAGTACCTGAAAGGTATCCAGAATATAACTTTCTGGAACAGGAATGAGCTTCTCCTCAATCAGAGCACGTATATCCACATCCGTTACGTCCTTTTTCTTATCCGCTAAATCCTTGAACTTAGCGAAGGCGACATTTACTCGCTCTTCATCAAGATTGTAACCAAGGTCAATAAGTTTCTCTCGGAAGGCATGACGTCCGGAAAGCTTACCGAGTACAAGCTTGCTATCCTTCAAGCCTATTGTCAGGGGAGAAATGATTTCATAGGTTGTTTCTTCTTTCAACACGCCATCCTGATGAATGCCCGACTCATGAGAAAAGGCATTAGCTCCAACAATAGCCTTGTTAGCGGGCACCAGAATACCGGTTAGGCGACTTACCAAGCGACTAGTCCGAGCGATTTCGATCAGGTGGAGTCCTGACTTGGCTTGGAAGAAGTCTTGACGGGTTTCCAGCGCTAAAGCAATTTCTTCAAGCGCCGTATTACCCGCACGCTCGCCGATGCCGTTAAAGGTTCCCTCTACTTGGTCAGCCCCATTCAAGACAGCAGCTAGAGAGTTCGCCGTCGCCATCCCCAAATCATCATGACAGTGGCAGCTTAACTGAATTTTTTCAATACCGGGAACGGTTTGCTTGACCACCTTAAAAATATTACCGTATTCCATTGGCGTCAGATAACCAACGGTATCTGGAATGTTGACAACAGAAGCACCGGCGCGGACCGCCATGGCGACGACTTCACAGAGGAAGTCGAGTTCGGTTCTACCACCATCCTCCGGAGAAAATTCAATTTTGTCAAAGAATCGTCTGGCGTACCGAATCGCAGCTTCTGCTGTCTCCAACACCTGGTGCTTTTCCATACGGAGTTTATGCTTGCGATGGATGGGTGAGGTCGCGAGGAAAAGGTGCAGCGTCGGATCTGCCGCTTCCTTCAGCGCTTCTCTAGCTGCATCGATATCCTGCTCGCGACAGCGAGAAAGCCCAACGATGGATGCATGCTTAATCGCCCGACTGACCGCACTGACGCTGATCACTTCTCCCGGAGAAGATGCAGGGAACCCTGCCTCGATCCGATCGATCCCAACTCTCTCCAGTTGGAGAGCAATCTCCACCTTCTCCTGGGTATTGAGATTGACGCCCGGTGTTTGCTCTCCGTCTCGCAGAGTTGTGTCAAACAGATAAATTTTCCTCATCCCATTCACCTCCTGAAATTTAAATGACAGGCGCTGCCCCATATTGGTATGCAGCGCCTCTTGAAAACAGTTATTTTTTGATCCAATGCATCATTTCCCGCAGACGAGCGCCGACCACTTCAATTTGGTGCTCGGATTCGTTCCGTCTTGTTGCTGTCAGGAAAGCACGTCCAGATTGGTTCTCCAGGATAAAGTCACGAGCAAATTTACCTTGTTGAATATCGGATAGAACGCGTTTCATTTCCTTCTTCGTCTCGTCTGTTACGATCCGAGGACCCGTAACATAATCACCGTATTCCGCCGTGTTGCTGATGGAATCGCGCATTTTGGCCATGCCGCCTTCATAGATCAAATCAACGATCAACTTCATTTCATGCAGACATTCAAAGTAGGCCATTTCAGGTGCATAGCCGCCTTCAACCAGTGTTTCAAAGCCTGCTTTGATCAGTGCCGTGACACCACCACAGAGAACGGCTTGCTCACCGAACAGATCGGTTTCGGTTTCTTCTTTAAATGAGGTTTCAATAACACCAGCGCGCGTACAACCAATTCCCTTAGCATAGGCAAGTCCGATTGCATGAGCTTTGCCTGTTGCATCTTGATGAACGGCGATAAGTCCGGGTACACCAAATCCTTCTACATAGGTGCGACGAACAAGGTGACCTGGGGATTTCGGTGCAATCATCAAGACATCAATGTCAGCGGCAGCAACGATCTGTCCAAAATGAATGTTAAAGCCATGTGAGAACAATAGGGCAGCATTCTTTTTCAGATTAGGTTCGATTTCTTCTTTATAGACCTTGGCCTGCGTTTCATCTGGCAGCAGGATTTGTACAAGATCAGCGATCTTAGCCGCTTCGGCTACTGTATATACATCAAAACCATCATTTTTAGCTTGCTCAAATGATTTACCCGGACGTAAACCGATAATAACCTTAATCCCGCTATCACGAAGATTTTGTGCTTGTGCATGTCCTTGACTTCCGTAGCCGATAACAGCAACCGTTTTACCTTTGAGTACGTTTGAATCAGCATCCTGCTCATAATACATTGTAACTGCCATTGTGAATTGCCTCCTTTGGGATATGTACCCTTCCAATCAGGGACCTGATTAGACGAAGAATCCGCGTTCGTTCAATCAGACATCTGAAGAAACGAAAGGTTCGTGTTCGTCCACTCAGGTTCCCTGATTGGAGGGTAGTAAGACGATAGATTAGTAG
>JAIMBU010000253.1 GCA_023511325.1 Gorillibacterium sp. | reverse complement strand
GTTTAGTTGTGCCAAGGCGTTTTCATACCCTGAATGAAGGACAGGGTGGAAACGCCTTATTCCGAATAGCGAGGCTAGAACAAAAACGGAAGACACACGTTTTTACGCTGTCTTGGAGGAATATGCATGTTTCACATATGGAAAAGAAAAGCGGAAAAATCTATTTTGGAGCCATCAGGTTGGCCTGAAGGTGATAATATTCCCAAGCATGTTGCCATTATCATGGACGGTAACGGGCGATGGGCCAAGAAGCGCGGCATGCCCCGGATTGCGGGACATCATGCCGGCATGAAAACAGTGAAGCGGGTCACCATTGCAGCTGACGATATTGGTGTTGAGATCTTGACTTTATATGCCTTCTCCACAGAGAACTGGACGCGTCCCCAAGAAGAAGTGGACTTTCTCATGAGACTTCCTCAGGAATTTCTCAAAATCGAACTTAATGAGTTGATTGAGAAGAATGTTCAGGTTCGAATGACAGGCTGGCGTGAAGGCTTACCTGCTCATACACTTCAGGCACTTGATGAAGCGGAAGCCAAAACGAAGAATAACACGGGTCTTATCCTTAATTTTGCCTTGAATTACGGAAGCCGTAGAGAGATAGCGGATGCAGCCAGATTGCTTGCTGAGGATGCTCTAAACGGTAAAATTTCTCTTGGTGACATTACAGAAGAAAGTTTGGCCGATAAGCTACTCACAGCGAATATATCTGATCCGGATTTGCTTATTCGCACGAGTGGTGAACTTCGACTGAGCAATTTTATGCTTTGGCAGCTTGCTTATACAGAGTTTTGGTTCTCACCGAGGTTTTGGCCAGCATTTACTAAACAGGATTTCTACGATGCAATCCGGGAATATCAACAACGCACCCGTAGGTATGGTGGGTTGAAGTGACCTGGAATGGAGGAATGGACGAGTGCAAACGCGTATCATAACAGGCGTCCTGGCGGGCGCCGTTTTTATCGGAGTTCTGTTGCTAGGCGGGTATTGGTTTGCTGGTTTAATTGCCTTAATGGCAATTGTTGGCTATGACGAATATCTACGAATGAACAAAATTAGCCGCGGCACAATAGCTGCCGTTATTGGCCTTGTGGGCGTAGTTCTTTTGCTTATTCCTGCATTGGGACTGGATATTAACCTAATCGAGCGAATTCATCCAGAACAAATTTTGTGGTTTTTGATATTTATTTTGCTTGCTGTAACCGTAGCAACAAAGAATCGCACGACCATCGATCATGTAGGTCTCCTCCTGCTGGGGATCGTTTATCTTGGAATGGGCTTTCGGTACATGATCGAGACACGCCTGTCGGGCGAAAACGGTTTGTTCTGGACCCTCTTTGTTTTTCTATGCATTTGGGCTTCAGATGCGGGTGCTTATTTCACAGGAAATTTGATCAATAAAGGCAAGTTGTGGACGACATCCAAGCTGTGGCCTGCGATTAGCCCTAACAAAACAGTAGAAGGAGCAATCGGGGGTGTGTTGATCGCTGTCTTGACAGCAATCATCTTCCATTTCGTTAGTCCCGATCTGCTTACCCTTGGAAGAGCGGCTTCCCTTGGCGTTGTTATCGCTATTGTCGGAACCCTTGGAGATTTAATGCAGTCCGCTTATAAGCGGGTGAAGGGAATTAAAGACACAGGTGCTATATTGCCAGGGCATGGTGGAATTCTTGATCGAACGGATAGCTGGTTAATTGTTTTTCCATTTCTTCATTTATTAGGATTAATATGAGGTGAATAGATTGAAAAGAATAGCTATACTTGGCTCCACAGGTTCGGTCGGAACGCAGACCTTGGATGTTATTGCTCATGATAGGGAACGTTACAGTGTTGAAGCTTTAACTGCCGGTCACAATATTGAGTTGTTGCTTAAACAGATTGAACAATTTCAACCGAAGCTTGTCTCAGTACATACCAAAGAACACGCTGAAGAAATTAAGCTGCGTACGAATAACAACATCCAAGTATTCTGGGGTGCACAAGGGTTGCTTGCAGCTGCAACAGACACAGATGCTGATCTTGTCGTAACTGCTGTAATGGGAAGTGTGGGACTTGATTCAACGCTTGCTGCCATTGAGGCAGGTAAGCATATTGGTCTGGCTAACAAAGAGACACTGGTAAGTGGTGGCCATTTGGTTACAGATGCAGCAGCCAAGTATGGCGTGCGTTTACTTCCAATCGACAGTGAGCATTCCGCTGTATTTCAATGCCTGAATGGAGAAGAGGCTAAAGCGGTCAAAACGATTATTCTCACTGCTTCTGGAGGCTCCTTTCGCGACAAAACCCGCGATCAGTTAAAAGGTGTGACCGTGGAGCAAGCACTCCAACATCCCAATTGGTCAATGGGGGCGAAGATTACCGTTGATTCGGCAACAATGGCTAATAAAGGGCTTGAAGTTATTGAAGCCAGATGGTTGTTTGGTGCAGATTATGACCACATCCGCGTTCTCCTGCACCCAGAGAGTGTCATTCACTCCATGGTAGAGTTTATCGATAACAGTGTGATTGCTCAATTGGGCAATCCAGATATGCGTATCCCTATTCAGTATGCGCTAACCTTTCCGGGGCGACATATAACCCCGACAGCACCACTGGATTTAGCTAAAATCGGGAATTTAAGCTTTCGTGAGATGGATTTAACCCGCTATCCTTGTCTAGCCATGGCTTATGAGTCTGGAAGACTGGGAGGAACCGCACCAACTGTATTCAATGCGGCCAATGAGACAGCAGTGTCACGTTTTCTGCGTGGCGAGATTTCCTTCCTTGGAATTGAAGAGGTTATTGCTGAGACGTTGGAGCAGCAAGTGGTTGTTCCTGTTCGAGCGTTGCCAGATATTCGGGAAGCGGATCGCTGGGCACGTTTAGTAGCATCATCGGTACAACCGCTTTCTAGCTGAGTTCTATTTTGAAGAAGAGTGTTCAAAAAGTGAAGATTCCTGCATATCCTTTCGTAAGAAGTGACCAGCTTGTATTGAACTTTGCAATCATGTTAATCTTAATAAATAACTCTGTTCTAACTGCAACTGGTCGCTAAACTCAAGAAACGAGAGAGGAGTGAGTTTTTGAACTCTTTACAAATTACCTTGCAAATCGTGCTCATGTTTTTTGTTCTGGTCTCGCTTCACGAGTTCGGGCATTTATTTTTTGCCAAGCGGGCGGGAATTCTGGTCAGGGAATTTGCCATTGGCTTCGGTCCGAAGCTGTTTTCCTATAAAAAGGGTGAAACTAGGTACACCTTGCGCCTGCTTCCCATTGGGGGTTATGCCCGAATGGCGGGTGAAGATCCGGAAATCTTACAGATTGCTACGGGGCAAACGGTGGGACTCCGAGTTCAGGATGGACAAGTGACGGATATCTACAGTGACCGTTTCGAACGGTTACCGGGGATAGTGATCGGCACGATCGAGGATTTCGATCTAGATGAGGCTTTGTTCATGCAGATATCAGTGGACGGTGAAAGTCACCGATTTACAGTACATCCACAGGCAAACGTTGTACAGCATGGGCAAGAGACACAAATTGCCCCTTTGAATCGTCAGTTTGGGAGTAAAACCGTGCTGCAACGCGCACTTACCATCTTTGCTGGTCCAGTGATGAACGTGCTGCTTGCTTTTGTACTCTTTCTTATCTACGCCTTTGCTACAGGTGTACCTACTGGCGTTAAGCTGGGTAATATTACGCCTGATTCACCCGCTGCCAAAGCGGATTTGCAGCAGGGTGATGTCATCAAGACGGTTAATGGTGAAGTGATAGGAACAAACACAGACCGTCTGATTGAGATTATCAAAGGCTCCGGCGGGAAGTCTGTTCTATTGATCCTTGAACGCAATCGTGAGGAAATTCAGAAGGATCTAATACCAATCGAGATTGAGGGCACGGTTCGCATCGGTACAGAGCTTGGCTTTGCCACACGTGCAGCTAACGGTGGTGAGGCAATAAGTGGTGCCTGGAATGATACGACCTTCATGACTAAACAGATTCTCATTGGCTTTAAGAAGTTGGTTACGGGTGACTTTAAGATGGATGACCTTGCTGGACCTGTCGGTACCGTAAAGTTTACCGCCCAAATCGCTGCTGCTGGAATTGCACCAATGGTTCGTTGGTCGGCTCTGCTCAGCCTCTATCTGGCCATTTTCAACCTTTTGCCCATACCTGCTCTCGATGGTAGCCGATTAGTATTCTTAGCCATTGAAGCGGTTCGAGGCAAGCCAGTAGACCCCAACAGAGAAAGCTTGGTTCACTTTGTTGGATTTGCCCTATTGATGCTCCTGATGATCGCCGTAACCTATAATGATATTCTCAGCCTTTTCCAAGGCTAATACTAAATAATGTAATCCTTATTCGGAGGTCGCTCATGTCTAAAGAAAACGATAAGCAATTTGTTAAAGAGATTACACCGCAAAGCGAGGATTTTTCCCGCTGGTATCTTGATGTCATCAAGAAAGCGGATCTGATGAGCTATGCCCCCGTACGCGGATGTATTGTATTCAAACCAGATAGCTACGAAATATGGGAGCTCATTCAACGTGATCTGGATGCCAGATTTAAGGAAACTGGCCATCGCAACGCCTATTTCCCGATGCTTATTCCCGAAAGCTTTTTCCAAAAGGAAAAGGAGCATATTGAAGGCTTCAATCCCGAGCTTCCTTGGGTAACAGAAGCAGGTGGGGAGAAGCTCGAGGAGCGTCTTGCCATTCGTCCGACATCGGAGACGATGGTTGGTCATATGTACTCCGAATGGATCAACTCCTACCGCGACTTGCCGCTCTTGATCAATCAATGGGCTAATGTCGTTCGTTGGGAGAAACGGACTCAGCCCTTTCTACGTACGAGTGAATTTCTCTGGCAGGAAGGCCATACGGCTCACGAGGATGAAGAAGACGCACGCAAAGAAACGATGCAAATGCTCGAAATCTACCGTGACTTCGTAGAGAATGTGTTAGCTATTCCCGTCATTGTGGGTCAAAAGACACCATCAGAGAAATTTGCTGGTGCTAAGGACACCTATTCGATCGAAGCGATGATGAAGGATGGTAAAGCCGTTCAAGCAGGCACCTCCCATTACCTTGGGACCAATTTTGCGGTTGCTTTTGATATTAAGTTTTTGAACCGCGATAATGTTCATACCTTTGCCCATACCACGTCATGGGGGGTAAGCACAAGACTTATTGGTGCGATCATTATGGCTCATGGGGATGATCGTGGATTGGTGCTGCCACCAAAAGTAGCGCCTACACAAGTTGTGATGATTCCTGTGGGACCGCCGAAGACAAGAGAGGTTGTTGTCGCTCGTGTGCGTGAGCTCCAGGCTGAACTTAAGAAAGCAGGCATTCGTGTCAAGGTAGATGATGATACGAACCAGAGCCCAGGCTGGAAATTCAATGAATATGAGATGCGTGGCATTCCGCTGCGTGT
>JAIMBU010000252.1 GCA_023511325.1 Gorillibacterium sp. | reverse complement strand
GAATGACTCGATACGTTTCAGTTGTAAATCCCACTGGAAATATGGTTATCTTCCCACCATGCACGGCGGCCTCTGAACTAAAAGACTGCGCGACCAGAAAAAGAAACGGATATAACGTTGCTATTACAATAAGTACCATGAGAATTCCATTAATAAGTTGAAACATACGATAGGAGTTGGATGTCTTCACTTAAGTCTGCTCCTTTCTACCATAAGCTTGATTTTGTAGTCCGCTTGGATATCTCGTTTGCTGTCGTGACTAAAATCAGGCCGATTATTCCTTCAAACAAGCCCACAGCGGTTGCATAACTGAAGTTTCCACCGGTGATTCCCATCCGGTAGACGTAAGTAGAGATGACATCTGCCGTTTGATAGGTTAATGGATTGTAGAGCAGTAAAACCTTTTCAAAATTCGATCCCATAATGCCACCGATATCCAGAATCAAGAGAACCATAATGGTCGTCAATATTCCCGGAATCGTGACGTGCCAAGCAAGTCTAAATCGGTTAGCTCCATCAATTTTTGCTGCTTCATACAACTCAGTGTTGATCCCGGTCATTGCCGCCAAATAGAGGATTGTACCCCAACCGATTCCTTGCCAGATACCAGATGTAATGTAGATCGTTGGAAACCATTGCGGTAAAGAAATGAACGCAATCTTGGCAAAACCAAGACTTACCAAAAACGAGTTAATCGGTCCGTTTAAGGAGACGATTTCCTTAATCATCCCTGCTACGATAACCATCGACATAAAATGAGGTAGATACGAAACAGTCTGGACGAACTTTTTCCACTTGAGATGACGAATTTCATTTACCAGTAGGGCAAAAATTAGCGTTAAAGGAAACCGAACGATTAAATAAGAAATGCTTAGTGTTAAATTATTACTAAAGGCTCGCCAAAAGGCGGGGTCCTTCAGAAACATGTGAAAGTATTTGAGTCCTACCCATTCCGTACCAAACAAATTGGGACCACCCCTGTACTTGCGAAAAGCGATCACATTTCCCAGCATGGGTGCATATTTGAATACAATAAAGTAGAGGATTGGAATGATCAGAAACGTATACAGCTTCCACTCCTTCTTGACGTGCTTCCAAAGAGGGGTTGTTTCCACTACCTTTTTATTGGTTTTCAATACCTTGTTATGGGTTGCCATTGCCATGTCACCAACTCCTTCCTAGAATATTTGCCTGTTTCTCTCGTCCGCTATCCCAGATTTCCGGTAAAAGTAACTGCATACAACATCTCTCCACTCCTTGGCGTGAAGCTCTTGATTCTCCAGTCGGGCAAGAACTCTTTCATAGGCAATCGGTTCGAGGATTCCCTCCAATCCTTTCCAACCTTTGACCGTTGCTTCCACAACGTCTGCGCCTTCGAAATGTGTATCATAGATATGCTGGATTAAAGTCTTTCCGCTAGATAGGCAATGAGCGTATTCGACATAATGGAAGAATAGAAGTAATTCCTCCGGACAGGTATCGATCGTTTCATACAGGGAAGCGTTGGGCTCATGGTATTGGGTGGCATAGCCGGTGCCTTTGCTGCTGCGGTCCACGCCCAGCCCGCGGTGATCCGCTCGGTGATAGGTACCCCAGCGGTCATACTCATACCCGTCCACATTCGGTCCATAGTGATATCCCGGATTTACCATCCAGCCGATTCCTAGAGGCGAGGTGTAGCTTTCATAGACATTCCACGAGTTCATCAGAATTCCATGTACAACAGCCATTGCTTTAGGGTCCGAACCAAAGGTCAGGAGAACCCATTCAGCGGCAATCTCTTCAGCTGTCAAATTCCGATCGAAGCTAAGTCTACCGAATCCGTACCAATTGGCGGCCGCCAGGTCATGTCCTGTCCAGTTCTCATCCGCCCCCGTGTTTATAACCGCTGCCATTCCGCCGTGTTTTTGCCCGTATGTCCTTCCGCTGATAAGATCTCCAACCGTATCCTTGTCCTGTTCGCAATGGGTACGGAAATTCAGGATCTCCCGGAACATGGGTAGCAAATAACAGACATGCTTTTGTTGCCCGGTATATTCTTGGGCAATCTGCACCTCCAGGATCTGGTTGGTCGCTTTCATCCCGCCAAACAACGGAGAAACCGGCTCCCTGACCTGAAAATCCATCGGACCGTTTTTTATTTGCAGGATCACATTGTCGCGGAACGCGCCGTCAAGTGGTTGGAAATGATCATACCCTGCTCTTGCCCGATCCGTTTCGAGGTCTCGCCAATCCTGTCGGCAATTGTATACAAAACATCTCCAGATGATAATCCCACCGTAAGGGCTGATGATGTCTGCCAGCATATTGGCTCCTTCTGCATGGGTTCTTCCGTAGGTAAAGGGACCGGGACGTCCTTCTGAGTCCGCTTTGACGAGAAAGCCGCCAAAGCCGGGTAGTTCTTGGAAAACTTCCTTTAACTTGTCCGTCCACCAGTCCTTTACCGTATCCGAAGCCGGATCAGCCGATTGGAGCCCCCCAAGCTCCAGAGGAGCCGCAAAGTTTAAACTAAGAAATAGTTTGATGCCATAGGAAGCAAAGATCTCCTGAATCTTCCGCAAATCAGCAAAATACCGTGGGGTGATCAGAAATGTTGCAGCGTTTTTAACATTTACATTATTGATGACCACGCCGTTGATACCTACGGAGGCCGCCAGTCTTGCATAGTCCAAGGTTCTTTCGTTTACAAGAACCTCATTATCTTTGAAGAAAAAGGAATGGCCCGCATACCCTCGCTCAATGCTTCCGTCCATATTATCCCAGTGGTTGAGCATTCTTAGTGGGTTATCTGGGAGCTTATTGTCGTTTATTTCTTCTGCGACGACTTCAGTTTGCAACCGGCGTAGAAGTTGAAAAATACCGTACAATATTCCTTGGGAGGTACAGCCTTCTATCACGAAAACAGGTCCCTCTGGATAGATATGGTAGCCTTCTTGTCCCAGATCTGCTTCACTGTTTTTTCTCAGGTGAATGCCCGACTCAGCCGCTCCCTTGTCGCAAGGCAGAGTAACAGCATACATATGTTCCATTGCCAACGTCAGTTCTCGGATTCCCGAGCAGATGATGGCGTCCTCCTCCAGAGAGTAGACACCTGTTAGATATTTGCGAAAACTCTGATCCTTGACTTGATGATAGTTTAACCACGCCTGCTCATATCCCATAGAAGCAGTGCCTCCTTCCCTACACTTCTTTCTCTAACGTTGAAACGCAGTTGAATTCCGCCGTCTTCTTACCTGTAAGCGAGTAACTCCTGCTGTCCGGTTGGGAACTGCCCACATAAACGGTATAGTTGCCTTTTTGCAGTCTTCTTTTGCCTTCCTCATCGTATAAACCAAAGGCTTCAACTGGCAGATGCAACATCAAATGTCGTTCTTCCTGCGGCTGCAAATGAACCTTTTGAAAAGCCTTTAACTGAGGATTGGGGGCGCCGTCCTGCTCTACCTTGACATAAATCTGCAGAACTTCTCCTCCTGCCAGCTTGCCGTCGTTCCTAAGCGTGGCGGATACCTGGATGCCAGCTTCCGTAATTTCCTCTGTATCTACCTGCACATTCTCAATGGTGAAATCCGTATAGGACAGTCCGTATCCAAAGGGGTATAAGGCGTCTCCCGGCATATACCGGTACGTCCGGTTCTTCATAGCGTAATCTGTAAATTCGGGTAGTTCCTCTGTCGTATTGTAGAACGTGACCGGCAGCTTTCCTTCTGGAGAGAACTCCCCGAAGAGGGCCTCGGCGATAACTCGTCCCCCCTGGGAGCCTGGATACCAACCTTGCAGAATAGCGGGAATATGCTCGTCGGCCCATCCAATTGCTAGAGCGCTGCCTGACATTACCACCAAGACCACCGGTTTCCCGCTTTCATAGACAGTCTTTAGCACTTTCTCCTGAATACCCGGAAGCCTTAAGTCTTGCTTATCTCCACTGGCGTACTGGTTCCCGACATCCCCTTCCTCCCCTTCCAAACCGGCATCAAGTCCTAAGCAGACGACGACGACGTCGCTTTCCTTGCATACGCCTTTTACTTCCGCAATCCGGTCATTATCCGCTCCCAAACCGCTCATCTTGTCTTTGTACAAATGACAGCCCTCGGAATAAAAGACTCGGACGTCCTCCCCTAGATAATCCTGAATACCTTCGGACACGGTAATATAGCGGGAAGCCGTTCCTTCGTAATTGCCTACCAAAGCCCGTCTGTTATTCGCGTTGGGACCGATTACCCCAATTGTTTTAATTTTGGATTTATCCAAAGGGAGCATGCCATTTTGGTTCTTCAAAAGTACGAGGCTTTCTCTGGCGGCCTTCCGGTTTAATTCTTGCATCCTTGCCGAATTCACCTCTGCGTAGCCGATGGAAGAAAACGGAACCTGCTCCTTCTCATCAAACAGTCCCAGCTTCATTCTTGTGGTAAACAGCCGGATGACCGCCTGAGTAATTTGTTCTTCTGTTACCAGTCCAGCTTCAAGCGCTTGCAGAAGGAAGATAAAGATGTTCCCGCAATTCAAATCGCAGCCCTGATTCACGGCCAAGGCGACCGATTCGATGGAGTTTGCCGTAACCTTATGATGTTCATGAAAATCCCGGATCGCCCAACAATCCGAAACGACATGTCCGTCGAATTGCCATTCTCCCCGCAGAATCTGCTTGAGCAGGAGATCGCTTCCGCAGCAAGGCTCACCGTTGGTTCGGTTGTAAGCCCCCATTACCGCTTCCACCTTCGCTTCCTGTACACAAGCGCGAAATGCCGGCAAATAGGTTTCATATAGATCTTGGGTGGAGACAACCGCATCGAAGCTGTGCCTTAAATCCTCAGGTCCCGAATGTACGGCAAAATGTTTCGCACAGGCCGCGACCTTGAGGTAGTTCTCATCATGGCCTTGCAAGCCTTGGATGAACCGCACACCCAGTCTTGCTGAAAGATACGGGTCCTCACCATAGGTTTCATGTCCTCTGCCCCACCGAGGATCGCGGAAAATGTTCACATTCGGTGCCCAGAAGGTTAAGCCTTTGTAGATATCTGTATCATTAAACTCCTGATGCATGTTAAATTTGGCCCTAGCTTCTGTAGCGATCACATCGGCGACTTCTTCCAGCAGCTCTTCATCGAAGGTTGCCGCCAGCCCAATGGCCTGAGGGAAAACCGTCGCTACCCCAGCCCTGGCCACCCCGTGTAGCGCTTCATTCCACCAATTATAGGACGGTATGCCCAGCCGGGGTATGGCCGGGGCATTAAAGAGCATCTGCGAAACTTTCTCTTCCAGCGTCATCCTTGAAACAAGGTCTTTCGCCCTTTCTTCAAAGGACAGGCTTTCATCCAAATAAACCGGTTGCTCCTTCATGATTTCATCCACCTCTCACCCTTGATATGGCATGCCGTTGAGGCCGCCTTTCACAAACCGGATCAACATTCTTCCAGAATGTACC
>JAIMBU010000251.1 GCA_023511325.1 Gorillibacterium sp. | reverse complement strand
CTCCATCCAACATTTTCAAAGTACGCGCCGCTTCGGCGTACTGCCTGGCTGTCAACTGTGCTGCTTCCTCCACAGAACGGGCAGGCAATTGGCCAGATGTCAGCAGACGCAACGTCTTGCCGCCTGCTGTCGCTTCTGCAAGATGCAGATCGCCCCCAAACAATGTCAGTCCACTTGCTTCAGGAAGCTCCAGGCGCGTTACTGTGGCTTCCTTCTCTCCAGCCTGTTCACTAGCAATGACAGAGGCGTTGGAGAACAGTTTCAAGCCACTTGGCCCTGTGACGGCAACCTCAAAGCCCGCCATAGGGCGTGGCAAGTGTGTGTCCAGAATATCTGCAGCCTGGCGGCGCTCCTTAAGTCCGTCGATTAATCCGAAGTGATGTGTAACCAATTCCGATAGCCGGCTATTGCCGATAACGGGGTACCAGCCGTAAAAGGCTGGCAGGAACAGCCTGTTATCCTCGACGATAGCGGCCTGCTCCCATCGATCCCTGCTAGGAGCGTAGGAATAATAGTGCCGCCAATCATTTAGGGTACCGCTGTATGTCATTTCGATCTCCAGATGCTCGCCTGGCATAACGTCCGCAGCAGGAGTGATCCACAGTACATCTGTAGCCTCTTCCCACTCATAGGCTGCAGCAGCACCGTTCACCTTCAGTTCCTGTACGTCAAATATATGCCGCAGCATGATGGGGAATCGCCCTAGCGTCTCCGCTTGTCCATTGCTTGCTTGCATCGTCGCCTGTATTTCCAGCCCATGCCGCGGCAGTAATTCCAACTCCAGCTTGTAGCTGGTAATGTGCAGATCCTGGAACTTCATTCCGACAAGCAGATCTTTAATATGCGATACCGAGAGCGGATTGCTGGTAAGCCCGTTTGGATTACTGGTAATCCCAATCCCTTTTGTTTTAAGGGTGATAAGAGACATCTCCCCAATATCCGCCTCCGTATATTTACCCGCTGCAACTCCAGCAACGAGCAGTTGCTCCAGTTCACGTTGTTGCGTGATATCATTGGCTGAAGTAAGACGTTCGCGATAGAAACGTTCATTGGCATCCGCAATATCGACCCGTTCCTGCAAGTGTCCGTACATCGCACTGCCTGCCCATAACAATGTTGCACCCAGAACCAGCAACGTGGGGTAGACCAGCCATGCCTTAACCCGTTCCCGCCTGCGCCCACATCCTACAAGTAGAACAGCCATGACCATTCCTGCCGCTATAGCAGCAACCATGCCGCGATGCAGCCAAAACGCCGGATCATAGATGAATCCCCACATGCGTGAGTAGGACTCACCAATATATTTGACTAGTGAATAATCGAACCAAACCTGCGTATGAGGCGGTAATGAAATAGAAGGGCGGTCGCTCTTAAAAAAAGACGGTATAATTATTGCCAAGCCCAACAACAGGACGAAGCTGATCAAATAACTGTATCGCTTGCGGATCAGGATTCCTACCAAGTAGGCAATTACAGTTGCAAATAACATCGGGATGGCAAAGGAAGCCAATACAGCAGAGGTATACCATTCACGCATTCCCCATGAGCTGCCATCCTTTACGACCAACCATGCATAAGCCCCCACCGGCACGAGCGCAGCAGCTAACGGAAGGGTTGCTGCACAGAGCAAGCGTGCAGCCTCCATTTCCCATGTCCGATACGGGAAGGTGGCCATCATGGATGCTGTCTTCCATTCTTCATCCCGCCGTGCGATCGCCGTTGCCAGCAAAGGCAAAATAATGATGGCTACATTGCAATACACCTCAGAAATATCCATCACGTATACGGCACGATCCAATTTTGCATCGACGGTCTGAATAATCAAATACAGGATGACGGCCATGGTTGCCAACATCAGATACAAGCCTGGGCCGCGCAGCAGTAGCTTGCGCTCGGTTTTGTAATAGCGAATCAGGCTCATTGGTTGTTCCCCGCTCTCATGACCGCGATATATCCGTCCTCCAGCCCTGCCGTTGCCTGGACTGCTCCAGGTAGTGGGACAGAGCTGGCAAGAATACGCGCCTCATAGCCGGCACCTGAACGCCTCACGGTAACGATGGCTCCGGCTTCCTTGAGCTCAGCGAGTTTCTCATCGCCCACCTGGACCGTCCATACTTGTCCCTGCACACGCTGGAGCAATTGGTCTTGCGTACCGTGAAATACGATGCGCCCCCCGCTCATAATCGCCATACTCTGACAGTTATTATCGATATCGGCGACGACATGTGTAGACAGCAGCACAGTTCGATCTTTGGCCAGCTCGGCCAGCATATCACGAAATCGCATGCGTTCTTCGGGATCAAGCCCTGCCGTAGGCTCGTCCACAATAATGAACTGCGGATCACCAAGCAGCGCCTGGGCAATCCCGATGCGCTGCCTCATCCCGCCAGAATATTTGCCTATACGCACATGGCGTTTCTCCTCCAGATTGACTTTGCGTAGCATATCAGCTACCGCTTCCCTCCGGGCTTTACCATTTGTAATGCCCTTCATGGACGCGACATAATCGAGATATTCCGCACCTGTCAACTTGCGATATACGCCAAACTCCTGTGGCAGGTAGCCGAGCAAGCCACGAATTTCACGTTCATCCTGCCCAAGCTTGCAATGTCCAATCTGCACATCCCCCGATGTTTTCGGTATTACGGTTGCCAATATTTGCATCAAAGTTGATTTTCCCGCCCCATTGGGACCGAGTAAGCCGAACATTCCCGTACTGAGTGTCAGGTTAATTCCGTTCAGCACTTGTTTGCTGCCATATTTCTTGCATAATTGCTGGATAACAACATGCATCATTTCCTGCCTCCATTCGTACTTGGCCAACTCCCGTGCGCACGAGTAGATTGTCGAACAGTATAACGACGCTCCCTGCTAAAAGTTTAAAAAACAGTAAATTTTTTAAAAAAGGTATCTGTATTGCCAATTTAGTGTTAGCCATTGTCTTGTTTTCTTCCTTCTGCATCTCTACATGTACTTGATACAACAAATCTTTAAGCACCAAAACTGTATCTTCTAAAGTGTAACGATGAGTCACCATCATCTCCTTGATCATTTCCTTAAAGGTTTTATGATAGTGCACACAGTCAACTGTATTTTGATATTGTCCAAGAATGGGATAAAGCTTAGTCCAATCAACAACATAACTATTGGCACTCGTCATTGATACTTCGGCAGTAACTGTCTTATCCTCCCTCAATAGATAATCACAACTCACCTTCAGCACTTCTGCTAATTTTGCTATTTTAACGACTTCTGGAAAAACCATCTTATTTTCCTTTCTGCTCCACTATAAAGGACTGATCTCCCTCCGCTTAAGCGAAGAAGGATCAGTCCAATATGTAATATCTATATCGGCTTACACCTATTGAACGATACTTTTTATAATTCTTACCCCATAGAGAGGGATTTGAAGTTCACCCGAAACGGTTTCTCCCGTTTCTAGATCAATATAATCGCGAGTATCCAAGTTGATTACGGTTTCC
The DNA here is from genome assembly GCA_023511325.1 of Gorillibacterium sp. Lineage (GTDB taxonomy): Bacteria > Bacillota > Bacilli > Paenibacillales > NBRC-103111 > Gorillibacterium. The sequence goes on along the minus strand of JAIMBU010000251.1, from coordinate 1,977 downwards.
ACACCTGAAAAATTCAGCAGGAACACGTAATCATATTGGCCATCCGTGCGCAGCTGTGCCGTTACACCCGCAGGCAACTGGGCATCGATTGAACGCCTTACGCCAGCGACCTCAACCAGCTTACCATAAAAGGATTCGTAGAAAGCAGGCTCGCTAATCCGAGCAGCCAAATAATAGGCCTTCCCTTGTCCAAAAGCATGAACGGTCAAAGCTGGCCGCCCCGCGTAGAAATCATCCTGATATACCCCCAGGACATCAGCACCCTCTGAGTGGATCAGTTCGCAAAGCTCATGAACCTCGAAAGCACCATCAAACCCAAGCTCATTTCCTTGCTGTAGTACCACAGCGTTCCGATCATGATCGTGTAGTCCCTCGATTTCCTCTGCCCATATGCCAAGCAGCTTTCGCAGTGGCCCTGGAAATCCATTCAAATAACAGAGATCATTCTCATTGACTATACCTGACCAGTAAGTTACGACGACAGTCCCGCCACTGGCAACAAAACGTTCGATCTGCTGCCCCATCTCCTCGCGGAGTAGATAAGCCATGGGGACCAAGAGCAGCTTATAAGGCGATAGATCATCTCCTGAACCAATCACATCCGTTGGAATGCCTAACTCCCAAAGCGCGCGATAATGCTGCATGACCGTCTTTTCGTAATGAATTCCCTTATTCCGCGGTCCTTGGGAATCATTTACGGCCCAGCGATTCTCCCAGTCAAACAGAATGGCTGCTTCAGCTGGTACCGACGTACCAATCAAATCCGTTAGCTTAGATAAAGTTTGGCCCAGCGATGAAACATCATTAAACACTCGTGTATGCTCATGACCCACATGATCAATAACCGCTCCATGAAATTTCTCACTGGAGCCTCGACTCTTCCGCCACTGAAAATATTGGACGCTATCCGAACCGTGCGCAACGGCTTGCAATGAAGATAATCGATGCATGCCCGGCTTCTTCAATTTGCTGACCGGTTGCCAATTCGTCAAGCTAGGTGTGCTTTCCATTAACATGAAGGGCTTGTGCTTTAGGGAGCGGAATAAATCATGGTTAAAAGCAAACCATGCTGCTTGGTCTCCCTCTGAATCTGCTTCATGCCAGGTTGGATAAGCATCCCATGAAATAACGTCAACGACCTTGGCAAATTCACGGTAATCCAAATCGTAGAAAAGGTCCATCATATTAACCGTACATGGCAAATCCGAATGAACCGCTTTGATCGGTTCAATCTCGTGCTGATAGAAATTGATCGTCTGGTCGGTAACAAAACGTCTCCAATCCAGATTTAGCCCGTGTACGCTTGTCTCACCATGAGGAGCAGGCGATTCAACCTGTGACCAATCCGTGTAGGTATGGCTCCAGAATGTAGCCCACCAAGCGAGGTTAAGCGCCTCTAGCGTTCCATATTTGGCTTTAACCCACTGCCGGAAGTTGTCCTGACAATAATCACAGTGGCATTCGCCGCCATACTCGTTGGATATATGCCAACCGACTACAGCGGGATGAGCCGCATAACGCTCGGCAAGCTTAGTATTCATGATCGTCACCTTATCGCGATAAACTGGCGATGAGAAGCAATGATTATGCCGACCTCCATGCAGGTTGCGTTGTCGATTCGCTCCGACACGTAATACCTCCGGATATTTCTGCGACATCCAAGCAGGACGTGCCCCACTTGGTGTGGCTAACCAGGCATAAATGCCGTTCTCAGTAAAGGTATCCAGAATACGATCCAACCAATCAAAGTTGAATATTCCTTCCTCAGGCTCTAGTGAAGCCCAAGAGAATATACCTACAGACATAACATTGCAATGAGCTAATTTCATTAATCGGATGTCTTCCGCGATTATTTGCGGATCATGTTGCCATTGATCAGGATTATAATCTGCACCATGCATGAACACGGGTAGTCTGCTGCTGATCGGTACATTTTTCTTGTTCATTTTCAATTCCCCTATCCAATCAAAATAGAAT
>JAIMBU010000250.1 GCA_023511325.1 Gorillibacterium sp. | reverse complement strand
AATTTGGCTTTCCCATGAAATCTTTTCCACAACGAATACGATTGGTACCTGAGTAGTTACGAATGAACATAAATGATCCGACAATAAAATGACCCGATAAGAGAGTCACTTTTTTCAAAGTGCTCAACCTATCGGGCCACAAATCATCGTTCAGTTGTACGCAGTTTCTCTAGATTACTAAAGTGATTTATTATTGCGGTTCATCAATGGCCACCAGTTAGCAGGTCCGAAGGTACGGACCATAACCGGAAAGAACAACGGCAGGATGACAAAAGCGTACAACGCTAGTCCTGATAGTACTACCGTGGCGATCTGCATGATCGACATGAGACCGGAGGGTAACATGGCAGCGAAAGTACCGCCAAGGATGATGGCTGCCGACATGATGACGGAGCCCATGTTCTTCATCGCTTCGAGAATCGCATCCCGCTCGGACAAATGTGGGTATTCCTTGAAGCGGTCCATGAGGAAGATGCTGTAGTCGACTCCCAGCGCCATCAGCATGACGAAGCCGAAGAACGACACCGCCCAGCTTATGCCCGCATAATTGAAGATGCGAGCGAAGATAACCTCAGTGATCGCCATAGACGAGTAATAGGTCAGTAATAATGAAAAAATGATGTACATCGGGATAATAATCGAACGGAAGAGTAGCATCAGGATGATCGAAATTCCGATTAACATGAAGATGACCGTCCGCGTATAGTCTCCACTAGATATCGCTTGAAGATCATGGTTCATACTAGAGATGCCACCAACGGCGTATTCTGCGTTAGCGAGATCTGTTCCTTTAATCCCACGCTCCACTGCTTGCTTCAAAGGATCGATCAGATCCATCGTCTCTTCTTCATAAGGGTTTCCTGTGAAGACGATATCGAACTTGGCAATGGTCCGATCTGGCGATAGGTACGTATCCAGTACCTGCTGGAATTCCGCTTGCTCCAGCGCTTGCTGGGGCACATACCAGCCCGTTAACTGTTTATCCGGCGAGTCGGCCAAGCCTTTCATATAATCTTGTGCCGATTCTAGTCCTGTTGTAACCTCTGACAGCCCACTTGCGCTTTGGTCAAGTCCACTTGTCAGTTGATCTAGCTGACCACCTAAGTCGGCAAAGCCCTGTTGTAATTGCTTTTGACCTTCATTTAATTGGTCTATGCCACCGGTTAAATCAGGCACCTTGGTAATGATCTGCCCTTGCCCGGCAGCCGCTTGAGTGATCCCTTTCTGTAGCTCGCTGATCCCTGCACCTAGCTTAGATAACCCCGTAGCCAAAGCTGCCTGACCACCCGATGCTTGCTTCAGTCCCGCATTCGCTTGGGTAAGTCCTTGCGTAACACCGCCTAGCTGAGTATTCAGTTGCGTGAGACATGTGCTTAGCTGGCTAGCTCCAGTCTGCAATTGTCCAAGCGCACCTTGGGCTTGGAGGAAGTCTGGATCTTTTTGCAGCTCGGGATATTTCAACGCGAGGCCGCTAAGACCTTCTCCCACAGAGCCTAACCCTTTGGCGAGTTCCCCTGCCTTGGTGGCTACGCTGCTATAGCCCTGCGTGATTTGCCCAAGTCCTGTTTGCATTTGGTTGTAGCTACCAAGCAAGGTGCTACTAGCTCCAGCCAATTGCTGCGCGCTTGTCTGCGCCTGCTTCAGACCTTCACTTAGTTCGCCGGCTCCTACGGAACCATCCTTCAGTCCCTGTTCAATCTGCTTCAATCCGTCACCCAACTGGACAATTCCGGTCTTCAGGTCAGCGGTTCCCTTGACCAATTCGGTTGCACCTGATGCTGCCGCTTTGATCTTAGGTGCATTTTCTTTAAGGGCGCTGCCTGCATCGGTGAGTCCTTGACTAATTTGACCCAAGCCTTGACTGCCTTGGCCGATACCCGTTCCCAATTGATCGACTTGACTAGATACCTGAAGATCCGCTAGTGGTTCTCCCGTTGGTCGGGTAACGCTACGTACGGTTTTGATCCCTTCTACCTTGGTCAACTCGCGAGCGATCTGCTCAAGGTTTGCCAAGCCTTCTGTCGTATTCAGCGGTTTATCCGATTTAATTAGGACACTTCCCGGGAGTGCTTCACCTGGACCGAAGCTCTGCGAAATAATATCAAAGGCCTTCACCGAGTCGTATTTGTTGCCGATTTCATCCATAGAGTTAAACGATTGTTTCCCCGTGTAGAAAGTCAGAAAGGGCACGATTACCACGGCAACAAGCAGCAGGGCAAGTAATGGACGTTTCAGCGAAAATTTACCCGCAGTCTCCCACAGTTTACTCGGTTTATGCTCCATCAAACCTTTGGCTGGCCAGAAAATCCCTTTGCCCAGTACGGATAGGAAAAACGGGACGAGGGTAAATAGCGCCAGTAAGAGCATCGCTACACCAACTGCAACTGCAACCGCAGAGCGATAAAGCGAGAAAGTGGAGAAGCCGATGGAGATGAAACCGACAAGGACAGCGATTCCGGAAACAATCACGGTTTTACCCGCTGTCTTGTAAGTGGTGATAATCGCTTCATCCGGCTCCTTGCCGTGCGCCAGCTCTTCTTTGAACCTGCTGATCAGCAAGATACAATAATCGGTCCCGATTCCGAACAGAATCGCGACGAGAAAGATCTGACTAAAGGTGGACAGCGGAAAGTCAAAGCGATCCACCAAAAAGGCGACGATCGATTGTGACGCCAAGTAGCTGAAACCCACCGCAAGCAGCGGGATGAACGGGGCGACAGCTGAACGGAACACGACAAACAGGATGATCAGGATAAAGGCAACCGTGATCCCTTCCGTCTGTTTCAACCCGTTCTGGGAGCTTTGTACAACATCCTCCGTAATCAGCCAGCCTCCCGTATAATAATGGTCTACTGAATTATCCGCGAGTGCTCCTTCGAGACCGTCTCGCGCTTCCTCCATCGTTCTTCCATCCAGGGATACGCTGAGGAGAACAAGTACGGTTTTACCATCTTCAGACAACATCTGCTTAGCAAGCTCTGGCGTGTCGAAGTGAGAGGTCAGCCCCACAACGCCGTAAGTATCTTTACCGTTCTTCAGCTTCTCGATCCCACTCTTAATTTCGTCATTCTGCTCGGCCGTCAGTGGGTTGTCGCTGTGAAAAACCAGCACGGTGCTGAGATCCTCCCCTCCTGCGTCCTTGTTCATCTCCGCAGTCAGCTCAGTAGCCTGTGATGAGGAATATCCCTCAGGTACAGTAATTTGGCCTTTGTCCCGCACCAGTTGCTCCATATTGGGAGCGGTCACCATCAGCATAACGAGGGCAGCCACCCAAACCGCCATAATTGCCCATTTGAATTTCAGAATCATTCTCATTGCTCTATTTCTCTCCCCTCATCCGGTTGAACCAATAAATATGCTAACTTCTCCAAGGGTTGCAAAAACTCCTCAGCCTCCTGGCATTTAAAATGAACCAGATACTTCTCCAGCGTCGAGCGAATCTTTCCTTCCAGTTCACCGGTAAGCCGAGCCCCTTCTAGTGTCAGCACTAAATGCGTGATACGGCGATCCTTCTTATCCGGAACGCGTTCGATCAGAAGTTTATCCTCCAGCCGAGTAATGATCGCAGTAATGGTACTCTTCCCCACACAAAAAATATCTGCTAGCTCCGAGGAAGTTGATGGCTCGCCTTTGTCCCGAATATACTGCAGAATCGAATATTGGTCTTGCGTGATAATGTCTGGCATCGCGTCCCGGAAGATCGCGTTCATCCGCCTGGAAATCGTAAAGTTAGCGGCCATGTAACGGGCGATAATTCCATTGAGCAATTCCGCTTCCATGTGAACCTCCCTTTCTTGAATAAGTTTTAGTTGGCTATATAAGTTGAACTTAAGAAATTCACTATAGCACTGCCGCTGTGCGTTTCTTTTGTTCAGCTTATATACCTTAGCTAATCTTGATAACTACCGTATGGACAGACTAGTTCGATAGACAAACAGTTCAACAAGCAAATAGTTCAACAGTAGAACCTTATCAAGAACTAGAGAGATTGTCAAACAAGAATGAATTTTGATATCGTAAAAAAAGCGTATCATTCTCCCTCCTATTTCAGGAAGTGAAAATGATACGCTTTTTCTATAAGACTCGGCTGAGAAACGTCCGCGTTCGTTCGCAGGTCGGATTCGTAAACAGCTGCTCGGCGGAGCCCGATTCGATAATCTCCCCACCATCCATAAACAGGATGCGGTTCGCTACCTCTCGGGCAAAACCCATCTCGTGGGTGACGACGATCATCGTCATATGCTCGTAAGCGAGTTGCTTGATAACCTCCAGCACCTCCCCGGTCAGCTCTGGGTCAAGCGCTGATGTCGGCTCGTCAAACAACAGAATGTCCGGACTCATCATCAACGCTCGCGCAATCGCGACACGCTGCTTCTGACCACCTGATAGCTTTGACGGATAGACATCCGCTTTATCAGCCAGTCCGACCTTACGCAAAAGCTCTTCGCTTTTCCCGCGCAATTCCGCTCGCCCGGCACTTTTTAGCATTCTCGGGGCTAGTTCGAGATTCTCCACAACCGTCAGATGTGGGAACAGGTTAAAATGTTGAAACACCATTCCCATCGTCGATGTGATGCGGCGAAGCTTTAGTCCGTCGGAATAAACCCCATCTCGTACCAGATCTTCATCCTGCACACGAATGCTGCCCCCATTCACTTGCTCCAGATGAACAAGGCTGCGCAACATCGTGCTTTTTCCCGAACCCGATGGGCCAATGACTGCCACGACCTCGGTAGGGTTCACTTCAAAAGAGACACCCTTCAGCACGGCAAGCGCCCCAAAGGATTTTTGCAGATTAGAAACTTCTATTATAGCCATAGCACACAATCCCTGTTATTCGAATTTAAAGCGTTTCTCCAGCCCTTTGAAAAACCAGGTCAATAGAAGCGTCATCAACAAATAAATAATTCCTGCGATAAAAAATGGTGTGATCGAAAAATCACGATTAACCGCCGTCTGAGCATAGTGCAGAAGCTCAGGAACTGCAACAGCATACAAAAGTGCTGTATCCTTAACTAGTGTAATCGCCTCATTAGAAACGGAGGGCAATGCGACACGAAACATTTGCGGAATAACGACTCGGGTCATCGTCTGCCACTTGCTAAGTCCCAATACCTGGCTCGCCTCGTATTGCCCACGATCGATCGCCAGCAGGCCTCCACGGAAGATTTCCGCGAAATAAGCCGCGTAATTAAGCACAAAACCGAGGCAGGCGGCGACAAAGCGGTCGAGGACCAGATATTGACCAATAACCGGCAGCACCGGTAGACCGAAGCAGATAAACAACAATTGCAGCAAAAGCGGTGTTCCTCGCATGATGTAAATGTAGCCATTAGCCAGTGTAGACACAACGCGAAAACGACTTTTGGCCATCATCGTTAAGCACAAGCCGAGTGGAAGCGACAGCAGGATGGCAATAAAAAAAAGCAGAATTGTCGTCCGTGCCCCTTCAAGCATCGGTTTGGTAATCTCCATAATGT